>JAUIJR010000228.1 GCA_030431075.1 Polyangia bacterium
GACGGTGGCTGCTTCAACGAAGAGTTGATGTTCGAGCCGGTGCCGCCTTCGATCGTGCTGGTCCTCGACAAGTCCGGCTCGATGGCCAACACCAAGTACGACCACGACGGAGATCCGGGCACGCCGACCGTCACGCGCTGGAATGCGGTTCATATCGCGGTGACCGACATTCTCGCCGCCTACGACGACAAGGTCGAGTTCGGCGTCAAGCTCTTCCCCAACGACAACAGCTGCGGCGTGAACAACGGCATCGATGTGGGCTGTGCCTTGAACAACGGCAGCAACATCCTGGGCTTCATCCCCGGCGCAACGGTGATCGTCGCCAGCTCGGGCACGCCCTCGGGTGATGGCTTGGTCGAGGCGCTCGAGTATCTCGAGCCCCTCCCGACGCAGGGCGCCAAGGCCCTCATCTTCATGGCCGACGGTGGCGTGGGTGGCTCGGGCTGTAGCACGACCCAAAACAACGCCACGTACATGGAGAACCTCTTGGGCAACGCCTACAACGGCGGCGCGCCGCCTTCGATCCCGACCTACGTCGTGGGCATCAACGCGACCAGCTCGACCTTGGTCGGGGAGCTCAACGACCTCGCCATCGCGGGCGGGGTGCCGCTCGTGGGCGGGTCCACGTCCTTTTATGACACGCAGAACACCCAGCAGTTCTTCGACGCGCTCGACCTGATCATCGGAAACCTGGTCTCTTGCGACTTGGTCTTGGATCCGCCGCCGCCGGTCCCGGACAACATCGACGTGAACATCAACGGTATGGACGTGATGCAGCTCGACCCGACCGCACCGGGCTTCGACTGCGCGACGCAGGCGGGTTGGTACTACTCCAACACCAACGTGGTGCGCTTGTGCGGCTCGACCTGCGACACCTTCAAGAACCTGGCCACGCCGACCGCGGACATCACCTACTACTGCTCGGCCGGTTAGGACCCCGCATCGAGCGACGACGAAGGAGGTCGGGTCCAAGGGCCCGGCCTCTCGTTTGCCCTCGGCGCGCGGCTTTGGCCCTTGTTTCGATGGGTATCGGGGCCTAGCATCGGAGCATGTGCCGTAGGACTGCCCGTGTTTGTGCTTTGGGATTGCTCGCGACTTGGGGGTGCACGGATCCCGGGACTGGCTCGACCGCTTCGGCCGACGAGGGTCTGGACGCTTTTACCGATGGCAGCTCCGATGAGACGGCCAGCTCTTCGCAGGGAGAGGCGAGCGAGAGCGAGGCGTCGACGGGAGACGGGGACGGCGATGGCGACGGGGACGGCGACGGGGACGGCGACGGTGACGGAGACGGTGACGGTGATGGTGACGGTGACGGTGACGGTGACGGGGATGGGGATGGCGATGGAGACGGAGACGGTGATGGTGACGGTGACGGTGATGGAGACGGAGACGGAGACGGCGACGGAGACGGAGACGGCGGCTGCTTCAACGAAGAGCTGGCCTTCGAGCCCGTGCCGCCGTCGATCGTGCTCGTGCTCGATAAGTCGGGGTCGATGTTCTACTCGTTCAACGACTACGACCACGATGGCGACCCCGGGACGCCGGACGTCTCGCGTTGGAACGCGGTGCACATCGCGGTCACCGAAGTCCTCAACAATTACGCGGGGAGCGTCGAGTTCGGCGTCAAGGTCTTCCCCAATGACGAGGCTTGCGGCGTCAACGGGGGCATCGACGTGGCCTGTGCGCCGAACAACGCCGCGAACATCCTCAGCTTCATTCCGGCCGCGACTGCGACGCTCGACAGCAGCGGCACACCTTCCGGCGACGGTTTGGTCGAAGCCTTGGACTATCTAGAGCCCCTGGCGACGGAAGGTGCGAAGGCGATCATCTTCATGGCCGATGGCGGTGTGAGCTGTTCGGGCAGCGAGAACGACATCGACTACATGACGAACTTGCTCTCGACGGCCTACAACGGCGGCGTCGCCCCATCGATCCCGACCTACGTCGTCGGCATCAACGCGACGACCTCGACCGGCGATGAGCTCACGGCCCTCGCCAACGCGGGGGGCGTCCCGGTGGTCGGTGGCACCGAGGCTTACTACGACACGCAGAACACCCAGCAGTTTTTCGACGCGCTCGACTTGATCATCGGGAACCTGGTCTCGTGCGACTTGGTCTTGGATCCGCCGCCGCCGGTCCCGGACAACATCGACGTGAACATCGACGGGATGGACGTGATGCAGCTCGACCCGGCGGCGCCGGGCTTCGACTGCGCGACGCAGGCGGGCTGGTACTACGCGAACACCAACGTCGTGCGCTTGTGCGGGTCGACGTGCGACACCTTCAAGAACCTGGCGACGCCGACGGCGGACATCACCTACTACTGCTCGGCTGGCTAGCGAGGCCGGGCCTCATGGGGGGCCGAAGACCACCAGCTGCGGCGGGTGGTCCGATGCCGACGAAGCTTCCGGGTGGTCGTCGACCCCGAGGCTTCGCGCCTCATGGATCTGCCAGCCGGAGGCGAGGTCGTGCATCACGTGATCGATCGAGCTGGGATCGCCGAGGGCATCCCGCCACGCCGTCTCGAGTGTGCGAAACGCAGGCGCGTCGCCGCCGGTGTTGAGGTCGCCGAGCAACAAGGCGGGCCCGGGTGTGGCGTAGTCCACGAGCACCTCGGCTTGGGCCTCGCGATCGGCCGCCGTCTCGGAAGTCAGGTGCGTGTGCACGACCCAAAGATCCGCTTCGTCGTCGGCGTCGACATCGATGCCCGCCCACAACAAGGCGCGGGGCTCGGCCGGCGGCGTCACGGGGAGCTCGACGCGCATCGACTCGACGAGGGCGAGGCCGGGCTTCAAGAACAGCGCGTGCCCAAAGATGCCGCCGTCCCAGGGGGTGGTCTGAACGAAGTGCGCTTGCATCCCGGTGAGCTCGGCGAGCACGGCGACCTGATCCACCTCGGGGCCCGAGCGCTGCGTGAAGCGGTCGAGCTCCTGGACGCCGAGTAGGTCGGGGTCGCCGGCCGCGATGACCTCGGCCAGGGTCTCGAGTGAGGCGTGGCGCCCAATGGCGATGTTGTAGCTCATCACCCGCAACGGCTCCGCGGGTGCGGGGCCAGGGCCCGGCTCGGCGCAGCTCGACGCGAGCAGAGCGAACAATGCGATGGCCGGCCGCACGCGGCGAGGATACCCCGCCTCAGATCTCGAGTTGGCCGAGGGCCTGCGCGAGGTGATCGAGCTCGACCGAAGTGCCGACCGAGACTCGAACACAGCCCTCGAGGCCCGCGACCTTGGACTGATCTTTGATGCGGATCCCTCGCTCGGCCAAGGCCGCGACCAGCGCCTGCGCGCGGGTGGGCGGGTCGAGGCGCGCGAGCACCAAGTTGCCGTGGGCCGGGTAGACCTCGGTCGCCGGCAGTCCGCGCAAGAGCTCGACGAGTCGCGCTCGATTGGCGATGGCCGCGTCGATCATCGCGTCTTGGACGGCCTCGTGGTCCCGCAGCACGGCCGTCGCCAAGGCGAGGCTCGTGGCCGAGATGTTGTAGGGGTGGCGTACCTTGTTCAAGGCGGTGGCCAGCTCGGGGTGGGCGATGCAGTAGCCCAAGCGCAAGGCGGCGAGGCCCACCTTGGACAAGGTGGTCATCAGCACCAGGTTGTCGGGACCGTCGGGGGTCCACAGGGGCGTGCGCTCGCGGCCGAGGTAGGCGGCGTAGGCCTCGTCGAGCACGAAGATGGTGTCCGGAAATTCGCGCACCAAGTCGAGCACTTGCTCGGCCTCGAACAAGCTGCTCGTCGGATTGTTCGGCCGCGCCAAAAAGCAGCTCGCCGCCCCCGGCAAGGCCGCGCGCATGGCCGAGAGATCGAGGCCGAAGCGCGCGTCCAAGGGGACCTCGCGCACCGGCACGTCGAGCACCGTCGCCGTGTGCGCGTACATCACGAAGGTCGGGGTGGGGACGACCAGGGGAGCGGGCGAGGGCCCGCGTGACAAGGCGGTAAGCAGGATCGAGATCACCTCGTCGCTGCCATTGCCGAGCACCACGCGGTCCGGATCCACGCCGTGTTTGGCCCCCAACAAGGCCCGCAGCTCACGGCCCGAGGTGTCGGGGTAGCGGTTGAGCTCGAGGCCGGCGACCTCGCGCCCGAGCGCTTCGAGCACGGCCGGCGGCCAGGGCTCGGGGCATTCGTTGGCGTGCAGGCGCGTGGGGGCGTCGCTCGGCGGGACGTCGTAGATCTCGAGTTGTGCGAGGCCGGGACGCAGGTGTTTTCGCCAGCTCATGGGGTGCCGCCTTCTTCGCGGGTGCGCAGACGATACTCGACCGCGCGGGCGTGTCCTTCGAGGCCCTCGGCCCGGGCGAGCTTGCAGATCGCGTCCGCCTGGCGGGCGAGCGCCGTCGCGCCGAGCTCGAGCACCGAGGTGTACTTGATGAAGTCCCACACGCCCAAAGGCGAGGAAAATCGGGCGCCGCCGGCGGTGGGCAAGACGTGTGAGGGGCCGGCCGTGTAGTCGCCGGCGGCCTCGGGGGTGAAAGCGCCGACGAAGATGGCGCCCGCGCCTTCGAGGCGATCGACCAGGGCGTTGGGCTCCTCGACCAGCAGCTCGAGGTGCTCGGGGGCGAAGGCGTTGGCTTCGCGGACCAGCGCGTCCCGGTCGTCGACGAGCACGCACGCCCCGTGCTCGCGCAGCGCGTAGCTGGCGATCTCCGAACGGGGAAGGTCCGAGAGCTGGCGGGCCAAGGCGGCGTCGACGGCCTCGACCAGCGTCGGCGCGTCGGTGATCCACACGGCCGAGGCGAGGCGATCGTGCTCGGCTTGGGAGATCAGGTCGGCGGCGATGAGCTCGGGGTCGGCGCTCGCGTCGGCGAGCACCAAGATCTCCGAGGGTCCCGCGATCGAGTCGATGTCGCAGCGGCCAAAGACGCGCCGCTTGGCCGCGGTCACATAGGCGTTGCCCGGCCCGACGATCTTGTCGACGCGCGGGACCTGCTCGGTGCCGTAGGCCGCGGCCGCGATGGCCTGCGCGCCGCCGATCTGAAAGACCCGGTCGACCCCGGCGATGGCCGCGGCCGCGAGCACGACCTCGCTCGGTCGCGGCGTGAACAAGCAGACCTCGGGCACGCCGGCGATCTTCGCCGGGACGGCCGTCATCAAGACCGAGGAGGGATAGGCGGCGGTGCCCCCCGGTGCGTAGACGGCGACGCGTCGCAGCGCCGTGGCGCGAGACTTCAGCGACTCGTCGCGCGCTTGTAAGCCGGTGCTCTCGGGCAGCTGCGTGCGGTGAAAGACCGCGATGCGCTCGGCCGCCAACTCCAAGGCGGCCCGCAGCTCCGGCGCCAAGGCGGCGAGGGCCGCTTGCACCCGCGCGGGCGGCAACTCGAAGTCCTCGGGCGCGAGCGCTCGATCCTCGAAGCGCGCGGTGAAGTCGGCCACGGCTGCGTCGCCGCGCTCGACCACGGCCGCGATGATGTCCCGGGCCGCCTCGTCGGCCGCGCCGTCCAAGCCGGCCGAGCGCCCGCACAGATGCGCCCAACTCTTGGCGTGATCCGCTCGCGCCGGCGCGGCCGAGCGAAGGTCCAAGCGGGGCAGGCCATCGAAGGCGGGCATGTGCGCACCTTATGCGAGGCGGCGGGCCCGGCAAAGGCCGCCGGGGGAGCGCAGGCGCCGGACTCGCCCGGGCCCGATCGGCTAAGCTCGGCCCGTGCCCGCGCCCTCGCGCCCGCGACGGAGGACCTTCGCCCCGCTTCTCGCCTTGCTCGCCGCGTCGTGCACCGGCGGGTCCGCGGCCGAGAGCAGCGCCGGCAGCGCGGAGGGCGAGGCCAGCGGCGAAGTGGGCGACGAAGAAGAGACGGAGACCGGCGGCGAGCCGGGGCCGCCGCCCGGACCCTTTGGCGAGACCTGCGAGACGGCGATGCGTCTGGGCAGCGGCCGCCACCTCGGCAACTTGCGCGAGCGCGGCGAGCAGCGCGGCGGGGCGTGCGGCCAAGGCGGCCCCGAGCTCTTTTTCGAGGTCGAGGCGCCGGCGCGCGCCGACCTCATCGTCGACCTCAAAGGGGCCGAATTCGCCCCCCGCTTGGACTGGCTGACGGCCGACTGCCTGCCGGATCTCAGCTACGCGTGCAGCGATCTGCCGACCTTCGTGGCCTACGACCAAGCGCCGGGCAGTCGCCTTCGATTCTCGATCGGCCTCGACGGCGAAGACCCGGCCCTCGGCGCGGCGCCGATCCCCGGACAGCCCGACCCCCTCGACTTCGAACTCGAGTTGGCCTGGCGCGAGGTCGTCGGCGCGGGGGCGCCCTGCGCTCCCAGCCTCGCCTCGCGCTGCGCCTCGAGCTTGGTCTGCGACGCCGAAAGCTCGACCTGCGTGAGCTTGCCGGGGAACGCCTGCGCGACGCCGACATCGCTCGAGCTCCCCGATCCGGCCGCGAGCCCGCCCCAAAACACCCTGTCGCTGACCGTAGATCCGGCGCAGGGCTGGGGCGACGTGCACGCGCACAGCTGCGGCGGCACGCGCCGCGCCGAGCAGGTCTTCCGGATCCCCCGGGCCGCACTCGAGGCGCTGCCGAGCACGGCCGCGGTGGAGATCTCTCAAAGCGCGGGCCCGAGTCCGCTCACACTCGCCGCGCGCGGTCCGGGCTGCGCAGCCGAAGCCGAGCTGGCCTGTGTCGGCGACGCCCAGGCCCAGCCCCTGCGGATCGAGGCGAGCGCTTGGGAGGCGGCGCCCGCGGGCGACCTCTACCTCTTCGTCGAGCTGCCCGAGGGCGCGGCCGAGGCCGTCGGCTTGACGCTGGCGGCCGTTGACCCTTGAGTCGGCGGAGACTAAGGTCCGCGCTCGGCCCCGGCGTTCGCCATCTGGAGTGGACGCGGAGCCAGGAGCAACATGGCAAAGAGCCTCTTCACCAGCGAATCCGTCACCGAGGGCCATCCCGACAAGATCTGCGACAAGGTCTCCGATGCGATCTTGGACGCCATCATCGGCGAAGACCCGGCCGCCCGCGTGGCCTGCGAGACCCTCGTCAAGACCGGCTACGTGAACGTGGCCGGCGAGGTGACGACCTCCACCTACGTCAACATCCCCAAGATCGTTCGCGACACGGTCGCGGAGATCGGTTACGTCAGCTCCGACATGGGCTTCGACGCGCACAGCTGTGGCGTGTTGGTGGCCATCGAGGCGCAAAGCCCCGACATCGCGCAGGGCGTCGACCGCAACGACGGTGAGCAGGGCGCCGGCGACCAGGGCATGATGTTCGGCTTCGCGTGTCGCGAGACCGACGTGCTGATGCCGATGCCGATCTACTTGGCGCATCAGCTGACCCGCCAGCTGACCGAGGTCCGTCGCCGCGACGGCGCCAACAGCAACCTTCGCCCCGACGGCAAGAGCCAAGTCTCGGTGGTCTACGACGAGGCGGGCCAACCGGTCGCGGTCGACACGATCGTGGTCTCGACCCAGCACCGCGACGGCATCGAGCAGTCGAAGCTGCGCGAGTTCGTGATCGAAGAGGTCATCAAGCCGGTGGTCCCGGCCGAGCTCCTCGCGTCGACGACCTACCACATCAACCCGACCGGCAAGTTCGTGATCGGTGGCCCGATGGGCGACGCGGGCCTGACCGGCCGCAAGATCATCGTCGACACCTACGGCGGCATGGGCCGTCACGGCGGCGGCGCCTTCTCGGGCAAGGACCCCTCGAAGGTCGATCGCAGCGCGGCCTACTACGCGCGCTACGTTGCCAAGCACCTGGTGGCGGCCGGCCTTTGCGACCGCGCCGAGGTCCAGCTGGCCTACGCGATCGGCGTGGCGAAGCCCGTGTCGATCCGCGTCGACAGTTTCGGCACCGGCAAGAAGTCCGACCTCGAGCTCGCGGCCCTCGTCGAAAAACACTTCGACGCGCGCCCGGCCAAGCTCATCGCCGAGCTCGACCTGCTCAAGGCCATCTACAAAGACACCGCCGCCTACGGCCACTTCGGCCGCCCCGAGTTCAGCTGGGAGCAGCTCCCCAAGCTCGAGGCCCTGCAAGGCGAGCTCTAGGGTTTCGTCGAGACCCGAAGCGCGCGGCCGGCCCGGGAGGGCGGCCGCGCGTTTTTTGTTTCACTCCCCCAACGCCGCCAACACCCGCGCGCGCCCTTCGGCCCCGGCTTCACCCGCGGCCGTGTAGTTGTCGCGGGCGCGCTCCAGCAGCGCGCGGCGGCGCTTGGGCACGAGGGGCGCGAGGGCTTCGAGGGTTTCGGCGAGGAGGTGGGGTTCGCCGGGGGTGGCTTCGCGGATCTGGAGGGCGCGCTCGAGGGCTTGGCGGGCTTGGGCGGGTTGGCCGGTGGCGGCCAAGATCACGCCGCGCTCGTACCAGTGGTAGGCCAAAAAGGGGTGCTCTTCGCCGTAGGCCTTGGCGTGGATCTGGAGCGCACGGTCGAGCTGGGCCAGGGCTTCGTCGTGGCGGCCTTGGTGGTGGCGCACTTGGGCCAGGTTGTTGAGGCAGATGCCGACGTTTGGGTGCTCGGGGCCAAAGCCGGCCTCGAAGGAGCTGCAGGCCAGCTCGATGTGGGGAACGGCTTCGTCCATGCGATCGAGGCGCATCAGGACGTCGCCGAGGTTGTTGGCCGAGATCGCGATCTGCTCGTCGTTGCCGGGGGCTTCGTCGTGCTCGCGGGCCTCGCGGCGAAGCTCCAGCGTGCGAAGGATGACCGGCACGGCTTCTTCGGAGCGGCCCGCGTCGTCAAGGGTGCTGCCGAGGTTGTCGAGGGCCGAGATCAAATTGGGGTGGCGCGGCGGCAAGGACCG
>JAUIJR010000734.1 GCA_030431075.1 Polyangia bacterium
TACACGCCCCCAAGCTCGAAAAGGCCGAGGGCGCCGTCGACTTTGCGCGCCCCGCCACCGAGGTCCACAACCACATCCGCGGCATGGATCCCTGGCCCGGCGCCTTCGCGCAACTCGGCGAAGATCGAATCAAGCTCTTCGCCTCGCGCGTGGTCGAGGCCAAGAGCGATGAAATGCCCGGCTCGGTGCTCGAACTGCACGAGGGTCGACTGCGCATCGCGTGCGGCGACGGCGGCGTCGTCGAACTCGCCGAGCTCCAAGCCCCCGGCAAACGTCGCATGGAGGCCGCAGCCTTCGCCGCCGGACGTGAGCTCGAGGACGCTCGTTTCACCCAAAGCGAGACGAACTAGACCTTTACAAATTCGCGGCGCAAGGGAGCGCCGGCGCGCACGCTAGACTCCGCGCATGGGAAGGCACGCCAGGTCGAGTCCCGCGACGCTCGCCGTGGCCGCAATGCTCGTCGCCCCGGCGTGCGCGCGCAGTTCGACGCCGGCGGTCGAGACCCCGCCGGCCGAGGCCCGTGCCCCCAAAGCACCCGCCGATCCCCTCGCCTTGGCCTACCGCGTCTACGAGCTCGGCGAGTCGGCCTGGCAAGGCGGCGCGAAGTTCCAAGCGGTCGCCTTGTGGCGCCAGTCCTTCTTGTCGATCCCGCCCGACGAAAAATACGACGTGCTTCGCCATCGCATGGTGATGCGGATCGGCTGGGCGCTGCTCGAGCTGCACGCGATCGATCGCGACGACTACCACCTGCGCGCCGCCCAACAGATGGTCGCGCGCTGGATCGACGCACGTGCCGGCCGAGACGAGAGCGGCGCGGCCGAAGAGGCCTACGCCTTGCTCTCCGAGATCGAGCTTCGCCTCGAGGACCCGAGCCAAGCCTCGGCCAGCGGCGACGAGGAGCACGCCCGTTCGCGCGACGAGGGCGCGCGCATGGCCGCGGGCTACGAGGGCAAACAAGCGCAGTACCGCGAAGGCGAGAGCCACGCGGGCGAGACCCTCGACGCCGAGGGCGTCACCCGCAAGATCGAGGTGTCGCAGCTGGCCACCCTCGACGACCCCCGCGTCCGCGCCTTCCTCGAGCACCCCGCGCCCGAGGGCCCCTCGCTTTTCGATCTGCCGGGTGAGGCGCTGAATCCGACGCGCCCCTTGGTACGCGCGGGCCTCCCGAAGATCACCACGAAGGCCCGCGGCGCTCGCTTCGCCGCCAACCGCGAGACCTGGCGCCTGGTCAAAGAGCTGCGCCCCCAACTCGAATACTGCTACGCGAGCTCGATGGCCCGCGCACCCACCGATGTAGTGCGCATGCGCGTGCGCCTCTCGGTCGACGCCGAAGGACACATCCAGGCCAAACGCAGCGAGGGCGACCCTCTCGGCGACGCCCTGGGGGACGACTGCATCCGCCGCGTCTTCGAGCGCGCGGCGGTGGTCGACCCCGAGCTCCACGGCCAAGAGCTGGCCGTCGTCCCCCTGACCTTCTTCATCCAACTCGGCCAAGGCCTCTCACCCTCCCTCCAAGGCCTCCCCGGCTTCGACGCCAACATGGCCGACCGCGAAGGCAGCTACCGCGCCGCCCGACAAACGGAGACGGGCATGGGCGTGGCGGTGGGCCAGCCGGCGCAGTAG
>JAUIJR010000229.1 GCA_030431075.1 Polyangia bacterium
CCCGCTGACCTCCCCATAGCTCGAGAGCATCTCCACCGGCGTGCTGCAGGCGACGTCCAGGCAACCGTAGCGCCCATAGATCGGGTAGCCATCGAAGGCCCAGCCGATGATCGGGCTGCGCGTCGCACCGGTGTCGTTGGCGAAGAAGATGTTCCCCAACAAGGCGTGGTGGTGATAGGCGCCGCCAAAGCCGGTATGCCCCTGCGCGTAGTCCAACGCGGCGTCGTAGACCGGGTCCCCGTAGTTCAAGTCCCCGGCCTCACTCGGTGATTGCAGCTGCAGCCCCCCGATGCTCACCCCCACCGTCGACAAGCTCGAAAAGTCGTAGGGCGTGTCGGACCACTGCGCCGCGATCGGCACCTGGTAGCTCAGGCTTTGCGGCTGAAGGCTGTTGGGGGTGACCGCCGTGTACATGAAGTGCGGCACGTCGTTGGTCTGCACCGTCATCGTGCTCGAGCCGCAGCTCACGGTGTAATCCGGCGAGTAAGCCGAACCTCCCGGGTTCTGAAAATTCGCCGGGTCCAAGAAGGTCTCGTCGCAGCAGCCATTGCTCGGCGTGTCCGCGAAACGCTGCGTCGACATCGCATCGACGTCACAGGCATCGCCGTCGCCATCACCATCGCCATCACCGTCGCCATCCCCATCGCCGTCCCCATCACCGTCGCCGTCACCATCGCCGTCACCATCGCCATCGCCATCGCCATCACCATCGCCATCACCATCGCCATCACCGTCGCCATCGCCATCGCCGTCGCCATCGCCGTCTCCATCACCATCGCCATCACCATCACCATCACCATCGCCGTCGCCATCGCCATCGCCGTCGCCATCACCATCACCTTCGGTAGATGCGCTCGACTCCGCCTCCCCGTTGGTCTCGGTCGCCTCCCCAGACTCGCTCTCTCCGCTTTCGCTGGTCTCGTCGTCCAGCGGCGCGTCGTCACCGCAGGCGGCAAGAGTCAAAGTGGTGGTCAGGCACAAGATCAGTGGGCTTCGGCGCATCATGGTCTGTCTCGTGCGGATGCACTTTTGCAACCCTCGTGCCGCCCTTGGCCGGGCCCTCGCTCGCGCGGCAGCGTCAGCTGTCGCAGGCGCAATGCGAGATTTGCGTCTCGCCCTGCAGGACCCGCAGGCCCCTCGGGCGAAAGCGCCTTCCTTCCCAGCCTCGAGGCGGTCGGCCGGTGGCACGCCCCTTGCGAGGGTCCATACTCGCGTGCACGCCATGTCCCGCCCTTTCGTCGACCTCCCGCAGGCGCGGGCTTTGACGGCCCTGCTGAGCCTGGCCATCGGCTGCGGTGACGCCGGCGCGGGGCTGAGCGAGGGAGAGTCCGAGACGAGCGAGTCGGGCGAGGCAGAGCTCAGCGCGGGCACCAGCGAGAGTGCAGGCGAGGCCTCGAGCGATGAAGGTGGCTCGGGCAGCGCAGGTGGCTCCGTGGTCCAGCTCGAGCTCGATGCCGTGCAGTACGCGATCGACTGGGAGACGCCGGGGCCGGTGGCGGGCGAGGGCCTCGCCTTCGATCTGGTGACGGATCTCGGCTACGAGGTCGCGATCGACGAAGCCTTCTTGACGACGCGCGGCATGACCTTGCTGAGCTGTGACGGGGGCGATGCGCTCGCCGCTCCCTTGTCGGCCGGCCTCGAGTTCGAGCCGCGCAGCGACGGCGCGCAAACGGATCCGACCTCCGTCTACCACGGCTACGTCGAGGACCTGTCGGCCCCGGCCGAGGCCGAGTTTGGCGTGCAGAGCTTCGATGCGACGACGACCTGTGGCGTCCACTTCGTCTTGGGCCAAGCGCCGGCGACGGCGCTGAACATGCCCAACGAGCCCGACATGCTCTCGCGCAGCTTGTGGTTGACCGGCCGATTTCGCGGGCCGGGGGCGGACGCGTGGACGGACTTCTCGATCGACATCAACCACGCCGACGGGCTGATCACGGCTTGGGACGAAGCCGAGGTCACACTGAGTGGAGCGGGCTCCGTCGCCCGGGTGGTGATCGTGCGGGACCTGAGCCGCGCCTTCGATGGCCTCGAGCTGGACGAAGCGACGCAGATGGACCTGGACATCGGCGTCCTGCACAACCTCGCCGTGACGGCGCGGGTGCGGGTGGAGGATCCGGTCTAGCTGGCGGCGCGCGCGGGGGTTTGGGGGACGCTGGCGATGGCGCGGGCGAGCTTGTCGCGCATGAGGGGTTTGGCGAGGTGGTCGTTCATGCCGGCGGCGAGGCAGTGGGCGCGGTCTTCGGGCAGGGCGCTAGCGGTGAGGGCGACGATCCAGGGCTCGCCGGTGGGGCGGGCGGCGCGGATTCTTCGGGTGGCTTCGTAGCCGTCGAAGTCGGGCAAATTGCAGTCCATCAACACCAGGTCGTAGTCGCCGGTGAGGGCTTGCTCCACCGCGCTTTGGGCGTCTTCGACCAAGGTCACGCGCTGGCCCAGGTCTTCGAGCATCGTGTGCGCGACCATTTGGTTGACCGGGTTGTCCTCGACCAGCAGCACGCGCAGCCGCCGAAGGGGCTCGCCCTCGGCTTCACGGTTCGCGTGGGAGGGGGCTTGGCAGGCCGGCAGCTGGAGCTCGAAGGCGAAGCGGCTGCCTTCGCCCAGCGTCGAGCTGACCGTGATCTCGCCGCCCATGCGCTCGACCAGGTGCCGGCAGATCGCCAGGCCCAAGCCGGTGCCGCCCGAGCGCAGGGCGCCCGCGCCGGTTTGAACGAAGGGCTCGAAGATCCCGGCCAGGGCTGCCGGCTCGATGCCCGGGCCCGTATCGACCACGTCGAAGTGCAGCCGGCCTTCGTCGACGGCGCGTACGTGGACCAGGACTTCACCTTCGCGCGTGAACTTGATCGCGTTGCCCACCAAGTTGAGGAGAACCTGGCGTACGCGCAGGGCGTCGCCACGCACCCAGATCGGCAGCTCCTCGTCGACCTGGGCCGTCAAGGCGATGCCCGCGTCGTGGGCTCGCGCCTCGAAGAGCCCCACCACTTCGTCGACGAGCTCAGACAGGTGGAAGGGTTCGTGGCGCAGCTCGAACTGCCCCGACTCGATCTGCGAAAAGTCGAGGATGTCGTTGAGGATCGACAAGAGGGCCTGGCCCGAGCTCGTGAGGGTCTCGACGAACTGGCGCTGGCGTTCGTCGAGCTGCGTGCGCTCGAGTAGTTGGCTCAGCCCGAGCACACCGTTCATCGGCGTACGGATCTCGTGGCTCATCGACGCCAAGAACTGGCTCTTGGCCTCGTTCGCGCGGGTGGCCGTGGCTTCGGCTTCACGGCGGACCTCGATCTCGCGCTCGAGGGCGTGGTTCGTCTTTTCGAGTCGGCGCTCGGCGTAGAGGTAGGCGCGGGCGTAGGCCGTGAGCAGCAAGGCGATGGCGACGATGGCACTGACGCGGTTGATCAGGCCCTGGAGGGCCTGCGACTGCTCGGGGATGCGATTGACCAGGGGGTCGCCGTAGTGGTGGATCGACCAAAATCCGAGGCAAGTGGCGGTGACCAGCCCGCTGAACCACCACATCGCGCGCACGTCGATCAGCACGCCGGCCACGATGGGCACGATGTACAGCCACGCGAAGTTCGGGTTGTAAAAGCCCGCCTCGACCCAGGCCGTGGCGACTTGGAGCAGATAAAAGAGCAGGCAGCCGAAGATCGCGGCCCTTCGCACCTCGTGCGTGCGGCGCAGCCAGGCCGCATTGATGATCGCCGCGACGATGCTCAGGGCCATCAGCGCGCCCATGCCGTAGACGCCGTGACGCAGGTAGAGAAGCACGAAGGGCACCCCGACCAAGGCCATGGCGAAGGTCACGATGTTGAGCACGCGGGCGCGCCGAAGGGTCTCGACCGGATGTGCCTCCGGCGAGAGTCCCGAGTTCAGCAGGTTGCGCAGCAGATCCACGTCTGGCCCCCAGCAGCCTAGCGCAGGCGCGATGGCGCGGACGTTCGCCGGTTGCGGTCCTCAGCGGCCGCCGAGCGCACGCGTGACCTCGGCCAGGGCGATGCGCATTTGCTTCGCGTCGGCGAAGCGCTCGGCCGGGTTTTTCGCGCAAGCGCGCCCTACGAAGACGTCGAGGATCCCGGCCAGTTCGTCGGGGGTTCCCTCGGGCAGGCGGGTGCTCAGGGGGGGCAGGGGCGCTTGGCGCTGCAGCTCGAGCAGGGTGTGGGGGTCTTGGTCCAAGGCCCACTCGAAGGGATGGTCGCGCGCGACTAGCTCGTAAAAGCTGATGCCCAGCGCGTAGAGGTCGGCGCGCGCGTCGAGGCTGCCGTTGAGCACGGACTGCTCGGGTGCCATGTAGCGGGGATCGCCCGAGACGTACTCGACGGGCTCGGCCGGCGCGTTGAGATCCTTGGCGATGCCAAAGTCGATCAGCTTGGCGATCACGAGGCGGCGGTCGTAGGGGTCGCGCGTGATGAAGATGTTCTCGGGCTTCACATCGCAGTGAACGATGCCGCGCACGTGGATGTAGTCGAGGGCCTCGAGGACCTGACTGAAGATGTCGGCGATCAAGCGGAAGTTGGCCTGGGTGCCGCTCTCGAGCACATGGCCGATGTCGCGTCCGCGCAGCCACTCCATCGTCAGCCACTGCATGCCCTGGCTGTGGCCGACCTCGAGCACGCGCACCAAGTTCGGGTGCGAGAAGTCGGCGGCGATCTGGGCTTCGTGACGAAAGCGGGCCTTGGCCGCCTCGTCGACGTCTTCTTTGAGCACCTTGAGCGCGACGTAGCGATCCATCGTCGGGTCGTAGGCGCGATAGATCTGGCCCATGCCGCCTTCGCCCAGGGTCTCGATGATCTCGAAGACCTTGCTGTGCGAGACCTGGGTGCCGGGCGTCAGCTCGTCGGGACGCGGGGGCGGGCGCAAGGAGGCGGGCAGATCGATGATCGCCGTGCTCTCGCTGTCTCGAGGCTGCCCTCCCACGGCCCGGATCTTAGGCCATGCGGGCGCAGAGGAAAGTTGCCGGCGCGTTCGCCGTCTGCGCCGAACTGATCACCGGCGCAGCGCGTCGAGCTTGGCGGCGAAATCCGCCGGTCTCTCTGCGCGAAAATGCACCATTCGGTCGGTCGCCGGATGGCGAAAGGCGAGCAGCTCGGCGTGCAGCATCACGCGATCGGCGGGGGCCGCCCGGCGCTCGGCCGCGCGGCCGTAGATGCGCTCGCCGAAGAGGGGATGCCCGGCCTCGCCGAGATGGATGCGGATCTGGTGCTGTCGACCCGTCTCGAGCTTGCAGCTCACCAAGGTCGCGTCGCGCAGCATCTCCTCGCGCTGCACGTGGGTGATGGCTCGCTTGGCCTGTTTCGGGGGCTTTCCGCCGCCTTGCCAGGAGCCGCGCTTGCCGTCGCCGCGATCGGGGACGAGCCAGCCTTCGAAGCTGCGGGCGTCGACGCGGCCGTGCACCAAGGCGACGTAGCGGCGGTCGAAGCTGTGCTTGCGAAGCTGGTCTTCGAGGACTTTGCGGGCGCGTCGCGTCAAGGCGAAGACGAGGACGCCGGAGGTCTCTTTGTCGAGACGATGCACCGTGTACAGAGGCGGGGGCCCCTTGCGGCCCTTGCGTTGGGGGGCCGTCTTGGCGAGATGGGCCTGCACGCGCGCTTCGAGGCTGTCGATGTCGCGCTCGTCGAAGGGCACCGTGATCAGTCCCGCCGGTTTGTCGACCACCACGATGTCGTGATCGACGTGCAAGATCCGTTGGGGCTCGAGCTCGGGGACTCGCTGGCGACGCGCGCCGGGGTCGACCTCGACGACCTCCCCGCCCATCACCCGGTGCACCGGATCGAAGACGGGCGCGCCGTCGAGACGGACGCGCCCGGTCGTGATGAGGTTGCGGGCCTTGGACCAGGGGAGCTGGCCCATCACCCGACGCACCACGGCGGCCAGGGTGTCCCCGGCCTCGTGGGCCTCGATGACGGCACTGCGGCGATGCGCCTCACTCATGGTGTGTCGGCTCGATCGCCCCGCGCCGTCGGGACTACATGATGCTTTGCAGCTTCATGGCGACGCCCATGTCACCTTCGACCTTGAGCTTGCCGCTCATGAAGGCCGTGGTGGGGGCGAGGTCGCCCGCGAGCATCGACTCGAAGTCGTCGTGGGTGACGCCGACGGTGCACTGCGCGTCTTTGTCTTCGTTGCTCACGGTGTTGGGCACGACGGTGGCGTCGATGAAGACTTTGCCGTCGTCGCCAAGGTCGAACTTGAGGGTGGCCCCGAGGCCGCAGTCCTCGCCGACGCGCTCTTTGATGGTGTTGGTAACGGACTCGAGACTCATGATCTTTTCCTTGCGCGGGCGACCCGCGGACGAGCAGTAAACCGTGTTTTCGCGGGATAGGTCAAGGCGCGGGAAGTCACGAAAAAGGCGATGCCCGAGCCGCGCAAAGCGCTTCGCAGCCGGTGTCCGCGCCGCCGCAGTACGCCTTTAGCCCTCGCCGAAGAGGGCCTCGAGCTCGCGCGCGTCCACGCTTTGGCGATGGTCCGAAAAGTCGTAGCGCACCCGGTCGCCTTGGGCCTCGGTGATCTCGAGGCGGACCACCGCGCCGCCCATCGGGTCGAGGGTCAAAACGAGCCCCCGCAAGTCCAGGGCCGCGGGGTGTTCGCGGGGTGGACGGATCTCGAGCTGCGGCCTTCGCCCCTTGGGGACCTCGACGCGCGCGGCGGCGATGAGTCCCTCGCCTTCGCCGTCGCCGAAGATCCTCGAGAGTCGATCGGCGAGCCAGTCGAGGCTCGGCCGACGCCCGCGCGGGAACTCTCGCACGCCTTCGTCGCCGCGCGCCGCGTAGCTCGCCCGGCCCTTTTCGATGTCGGTGCGCGCGCCCGAAAAACCATCGTCGACGAAGACCAGGCGCTCGCCCTCGCGGGCGCCCAAGGTGCCGTCGCCGACCAGCGGCTCTCGCATCAGGCTCGACCAGCGCGTCACGTGATAGCGCGCGATCAGGGCTTGGTTGCGGCGCGCGTAGGTGTGCCAAAGCTCGAGGCGGTTGGCGAGGCGTTGGGCCTGCACGGAGGGCGGCGCCGCCTCGCCGCGCCGGGGCCAGCTCGCCGACGCGAGGGCTGCGAGCAGCGCTCCGCTCGTGGACAGCAGGCTTCGACGTCGACTCCACTTGCCTTCGCTCATGACTTGGCCTTTTCGGGGGTGGGTGCGCCGCGGGCGATGCCGAAGCGCGCGACGAAGTGGGCGAAGCCGCTGCCGAGGCCGACGCCCACCAAGGTCATCAGGCCCCAGGTGTGCAACCAGGGATCCGCTTGCGCGGCCATCCACGCCGCGCCCACGACGATGGCGAGGGTTCGGGCCAGCAAGGCCCGCCGCGTGCCCGGTCGCCACGCCTCGCGCGCTTCGAGGGCACACACGCTCATCACCACCAAGATCGGCGGCAGCGCGCTCGCGTCGTAGGCCTGCCCGTCCCACCACAAGGCGGCCAGCGCCAAGGCGGCCCCGACGCTCGCGGCCGCCGCGACGAAGAGGGCATCGTGCAAGCGCCGGCGTCGACGCCCCGCGAGCCAGGTCAAAAACGCGATCAGCCACGCTGCGCTCCCGAGCGCGAGGGCCAAGCGGCCACGGCTTTGCGCGCGGTCGCGTGCGAGGTGCTCAGCCGGACCGCGCACATGCACCACGCGGCCGGCTTGGCCCTCGAAGGGGGGCAGCTCGACCGGGCGGGCGAGGTGGACGCGGGTGCGCAGCTCGAAGCCCGCGGCGCCCTCCTCAGCGTCGGCCGTATTCGTCGTCCCAGTCAGGTGCCCGCGGATCCACGCGCCGAGGTGTCCATCCAAGGCGGCCTGGGCGTCGGGGGCCGCTTCGATGTCGGCGGCCCCGGTCAAAAACTCGCTGAAGGCTTCGGGGTGAAAGCCATTGGTCTCGAGCAGACCGCGTAGCCGTTGCATGCGCGCGGACAAACGAAGCTCGGCGAGTCCAGCCCGTCGCTGCGCGAGGCGGGTCGGCGCCAAGAGGTAGGCGCCGGGACCTTCGAGGCGCAGCGAAGTGTCCGCGTCCATGGGCGCGGCGCTCTCGAGGTGCGCGACCAAGGCCGCGTGTTCCTCGGCCGCGAGCTCGAGGGCTTCGGTGGCCGAGGAGCCCGGGTGCGCGACCTCGACGGTGAGCTGGGGATCGAAAAAGGCGGTGGCGAAGGCGGCCGCCCGCTCCCGATCTTCGAGGGCGGCGATGCCCCGCACCGGCGCCTCCATGCCGATCCACACGCACGCGCCCAGCCCCAAGACCCACGCGGCCCAGGCCAGGGGGCGCAAGGCCGCCGACTCGTCGCCATGCGGCGCAGTTGGCTCGGCCGCCTCGGCGCGGGGGGATCGCTTGCGGCGCGATGCGAGAAGGCTGGCCAACAAGGCCGCGCTCGAGATGCACACGGCCCACGCGCCGACCAGCCCGTGCAAGTACGGGTAGGGGGTGGCGAGCAGGGGCAAGGCGGCGCCCGCGAGCAAGGCCACCGAGGCGGGGCGCGGCCCGGATCCATCGCCGAGGATGCTGGCGGCCACCCCTCCGGCGCAGGCGAGGGCCAAGCCGGCGAGGGCCAAGGCGAAGGGCGGCAAGCTCTCGGGCGCGCCGCCCCAAGGCGCGCCGAAGGCCGCGCCGAGCAGCAAGCCGGCGAGGGCGGCGGCGGTGGCCAGCAGCGCGCTCGAAAGATCACGGCGCGCGAGGATCCAGCCCAAGGCGAAAGCCGCCAGCAGGGCTAGCGCCGCAC
>JAUIJR010000735.1 GCA_030431075.1 Polyangia bacterium
AGCGCCCCCGCGCGAAATAAGGGCGCCCATGCGTCGCCTGCCTCTCGCCTGCGTGCTCTTGTTTGCCTGCACCGAGCCGAATCCCAACGCCGAGGGTGATGGCGATTCGGAGAGCACGGGCGAGTCGGGCGAGTCGGGCGGTGGCGAATGTGGCAACGGCGAGCTCGAGACGGGCGAGGAATGTGACGAGGGCAGCGCCAACGCGAACGACGCCGCCTGCAAAGCCGACTGCACGACGAACGTCTGTGGCGACGGCTTCCAAGGGCCCGGCGAAGGCTGTGACGAAGGCAGCGACAACGCCGAGAGCGCCGCGTGCACCGACGAATGTCAGCCGGCCACCTGTGGCGACGGCAAGACGGGCCCCAATGAGCAGTGCGACGACGGCGAGGCCAACGACGACGAAGCCGCCTGCAAGAGCAACTGCGAGCTCGCCACCTGCGGCGACGGCCTGGTGGCGCCCAGCGAAGAGTGCGACGACGCCAACGCGGACGAGAGCGACGGCTGTCGCAGCAACTGTCGGACGGTCGAGTCGATGAGCTGCGACTCGGCGTCGGTGGAGGCAGGGGAGTGGTGCTTTCGGGCCTTCGAGCTCGAGACGGCATTTCTCGGTGACTCGAACGAGATCGTGGTCGGTGACATCGATGGCGATGGCGACGAAGACCTCGTCGCCGCATCACGCGATGGCAAGACGCTTCGGTGGATCACCGCCGCCTCCGAGGAGTTCACCCTGCGTCAGGAGAACGACTATTCGGTGCTCTCCGAAGAGATCATTCCTGGCCCGCTGCTCTTGCACGACTTCGTCGACGACGATCTGCTCGACACCGTCGCGCTGACCTACATCGACACGAACACCATCGTCGAGTTCTGGGCGCGCAGCCCGGACGCGGCCGATTTCGTGGAGCTATTCGACACCGGCTCGCCCGTGACCTTGCCCTCGGAGTCGATGGTGACGGCGACCACCGTTCAGTTCGGGCCCAGCGACCCGTTGATCATGGCGGCCATGAGCGGGACCGATCCTTCGGTGCACGTCTTCGGGACCACGGGCACCCCGACGACCTTCTCCGTGCCGCACCTGGCCTTCATGTACGGCATGGACTTTGGCGCGGGGCACCGGCGATGGCTCTTGATGCACGTGCCCTACCTGGCGCCCCCGCAGTTCGAGGTCTACACGCCCTCGGGGCCGAACCTGATGGAGGTCCAAGTGATCGAGCTCGGCGTCAGCTCCGAAGACGAGGCAGGCACGCCGTGGACGGGGGACCTCGACGGCGACGGTTTCGACGACCTGCTGTACCTGAACACAAACTCCTGCACGGGCCCGGACACCAACGGCTGCACCGAGAACTCCCTCGTCATCTGGCGCGGCAGCGACGCGGCCGAGCCTTTGGTCTTCGATCGCAAGATCCCCGTGGGCTTCGGCGCGCGCGCCTTCGCCGTCGCAGACTTCAACGCGGACGGTGCACTCGACGTCATCGTGGGGCGGGGTGCCACCGGTGATTTCTTGGCGCTCGAGACCGACGGCGAGGCCGGCGTCTTCCCCTACCAGCGCGTCATCGCCTCCGACATCGACGGCAGCGAGACCCTGCACGCCGGCGACTTCAACGGCGACGGTATCCCGGACCTT
>JAUIJR010000230.1 GCA_030431075.1 Polyangia bacterium
GGCCGCGATTTACTGGAACCCCGCCATGCTCGGCTACCTCGAGCGCGGGGAGTTCATGGGGGGCGTCGGCGTGGTCGGCGGCCAGATCGCCTACGAGCGTGAACGACTCGGCGTCTACAGCTACGAAGACAGCCTTCAGCTGCGCGACCCCGTGGATCCGGAGTTCATCGATCCGAGCAAGACGGGGCTGGCCGGGACCTCCAACTCGCCGGTCTTCTCGCCGTGGGCCGACGCCTTTGCGGGCTTCGTCGCCGTGCCCGACCGCTTGGTGCTCGGCCTCGGTTCTTATGTGCCCTACGCGGCGCCTCTGAACTTCCCCGCCGACGGGGCCCAGCGCTGGCAGCTCCAAGAGGCCTTTATCGCGGTGACCCGGCTGACCGGGAGTGCGGCCGTGAAGATTCACGATGTCATCTCGATCGGGGCGGGCGTCAGCTACGTCTTTGGCCTGGCTTCCTTGCGTCGCGTGCAGGACTTCGCCGCCGTCGATGCCTTGGCCGACGCGCTCGCGGCGGACCCGCTCAACCAAGACACGGACCTGGGCGCCGACGCGCCTTCGAGCCTTCGCGAAAGCGAGGTGATGAGTCGCCCCATCGCCTTTACCGACGGCAAGAGTCACGGGGTCTCGTTCAATGTCGGTTTGGCCGTGCGCCCGGTGGAGAAGCTGACGATCGGCCTGACCTACGACCATGGATCGCGCGTGAAGTTCAACGGGGACTTCACCTTGGACATGAACGATCCCTTCTTCACCCAGGACCTCGCGGCCGAGGGCTTGGAGTTTCCGCCCTTGGTCGAGGGGACGGGGCAGCTGAGCTTTCGCTTGGCCAAGCGACTCATGGCGGGGGTCGCCTACGACCTGAACCCGAACTTGCGCTTGGACACGAGCTTGGCCTTCGTCTTTTGGTCGGACTTGGACGCCTTTCGCTTTCGGCTGGACTCGCCGGACCTGGCCCAGCCCGATCTGGGGATCGGATCGACGACCGTGGTGAATTTGCCGCGCAACTGGAAGAACACGGTGCACGCCGAGATCAGCGCGCGCGTTCGGATCCCCAAGCGCGAGAAGATCCGCCTGAGCGCGACCCTCGGCTACCACTCGGCGGCGTCGCCGGACTCGACGATCGACGTGGCCAGCCCGGACGGGCACCGGCTGCTGGGGGCCTTTGGCTTCGGCTATCAGGTCAACGAGCGCTTTGGCTTCATGGTCGATGCGGAGCTGCAGGGGATCTTGCCGCGGCGTGTCACCGGCTCGGACTTCGACCTCGGCAACGGCACCTATCGCTTGTTGCTCGCCTCTTCGAGCTTTCACCTGCAGGTGCGCTTCGGCAAAAAGCCCGGGGAGACGCGCGCGGGGGAATCAAGGCGGCCGGCCGAAGATGAAGGGGCCGCGCCCGAGGCCGAGAGCGAGGCGGAGGGCGAGCCCGAGGCGTCGCCCGCATCGCCCACATCGCCCGCAAGCGTGCCGCCGCCTCCCTCCGAAGGGAGCGTGCCGCCGCCGCCGCCGCCGAGCGCGAAGGCGACCGCGCAATCGCGCCACGCCCACGCCGGCGCTGCGGGGCTGCTAGACTCGAAGTTCGGGGGTCGTCGGCGGGCGTCCACCCTGCGTTCTGGATTGAGGGGGATCGAATGATGAGTCGTGTGCTGCGAATTGCGGGGAGCGCCCCGCGGGGACTCGTGTCGGCGCGCCGCTTCACCCGCGGGTGGATCGTTGCGAGCCTGGCGTGTCTCTCGACGGCCTGTGTGGGCAGTGGAGTGGAGCCCGACGAGGGCTTCACGGGCGGCGAGGGGACCGAGGGCGAGGAGAGCTCTGAGGGCTCGAGCAGCGAAGGCGGCAGCGGCAGCGGCGACGACGGCAGCGACTTCGAGTGGACGACGCTCGATGAGTACGAGCTGCGCATCGACGACGGGGCGCCGCCGGCCTTGACCCTCAACATGGATCGCGAGGAGGTGAGCGAGCTCTTCGGTGACGTGGCCGACGACATCAAATTGCTCGACCTCGATGCGACGCCGCTGCTCGTCAACACCCTCGACGAGATCAAGGGCGCGTGCGGCAACGACTGGCAAAACGACACCTCGAACCCCGACTACGACTGCTCGTTGACGGCGCTCGGGCAGACCTTCGTCGGCCCGGACAGCACTTGGCGCACCAGCGCCGAGTTCTCGGCCATCCGCATCTTGACGATGACGCCGGCGAACGTGGCCGTGCAGGGGACGACGATCGCGGGCGTGCAGGAGCTGGCGGACCTCTTGAACCTGGGCGGCGGCTTCTCGCAGATCTTGGCCGACTCGATGCAGATCTCGCGTACGACCGAGTTTCTCGGCACCGAGGCGCTGGCCGAGGCGCTCAAAGAGAACGTGCTCGGGACCCACCCGAATCTCACCAACGACGGCACCTTGCCCATGACCTTGCGCGACGCGCTGACGGACTTGGCCACCATGGGCGAGAAGTTCGGGCCGGTGGGGAACCACCCCGGCGTCGTGGATCCGAGCTACACGCCCTACGGCGAGGTCTTTGGCCCCGACTTCGCGATGACGGCCGTGGCCGAGTCGAACCTGCGGGTGCTCGATGGCGCGGATCTCTCGGCCGGCAAGGACTTCATCACGGTGGTCCAAGACCTCGTCGGGCCGACCTTCGACGACCCGGCGGAGTTCGACTTCGAAGACCCGGCCAAGTTCACCGTCAGCGGCCTCACGCCCAATCCGACCGTCGACCTGCGCTTTCGCGTCGTCGAGCATCCGAGCTTCGTGAACAGCTGCGTGGGCAACGATGACTGCGTGAACAATCTCCCCGGCAACCCGGTCGGCCAAGGCACGGTCTGGGCCACGCAGCCGTGGACCTTGGAGTACCAAGTCGCGAGCGCGGGCATCTTCACCTACGACGAGCTCGAACATCAGCAGTGCTACCCCTTCGACTGGCTCTGCTCGGCCGAGGTCTCGGTGGGGCGCGACCCCTATCCGCCGGGCTTCGCGGAGTTCGATGTCTTCTTGAACATCGGTGACCCGCCCGAGAATCAGTACGTATGGGAGCTGCTGATGGAGGTCGCCCAGGTCCAGTTTCACGACAACGGCGAGGTCGTGATCCCCGAGGGGCAAGGCAACGTCTCGTTCACCTTGCAGGACATTCCCGTCGGCATCACCGGGGCCGAGGCGGCCGAAGCCGTGCGGCCGTATCTGCAGGCGCAGTCGGCCGACATCGCGGGCTACTTGCTCGGCGACTACAAAAAGAACAACGGCCCGGTGGACTTCTACTACCGGCGCGCCGAGAACGGGCAGCCCTACCTCTACTTTGTCGCGGCCGAGGACCTCGCCGATCCTTCGACCTACGCGTGGAGCAAGCCGGGCTTTTTCGACTCGGCCTACCTCGAAGAGGGCTCCCGCGTGAGCGCGAGCGACATCTCCGGTGTCGCGGACGTGGCTCACCAAAAGTGGGCGCCCGCGCCGGGAGTCTCGACCCTCTTCGTCCAAGATGACGGCGGCGAGGTGTATCGGCTGACCGTGGTCGCGCCCGAGAGCGGAGACCCGACGACGATCAGCTTGTCGATCGAAAGGCGGGTGGACTGAGGTGACGCGTCATCGCATGGCCGGCGCGTGCGCCGTGTGGGCGAGCCTGCTCGCCCCGGGCTGCATCGAGCCCCTGAGCTTGGACGCCGAGCCCCCCGCGAGCGAGCTCGCCGTGGGCGAGACGCGCCGGGTCGAGCTTCGCTTCATGCGCCTCGACGTCGAGGGCTTCGGCAAAACCGTCACCATCGACACCCTGCGTAGCTTGCCGAAGGCGGTCCTCGACGACGTTTGGCTGCTCGACATGGAGCTCACGGGCTTGGTGCGCAACGCCCTCGAGCAGCTGCGCGACCTACCGGCGGCCGAGGCTGCGAGCTTGCCGGTGGCCGCTCAGAACATGCGCCGTTTGCTGCGGACCACGCCGGACAACGCGATCTTGGACGGCACCAGCTTGGAGGAGCTGATCGGCCTCTCGGCTGCGATCGGCATCCCGGCCCCGCGCGCCCTCGCCGACATCTTGCAAGTCGGCATCACCGAAGAGGTCATCCCCATCGACTCGGCTGCACGCGCAACCGTCGACGGTCTGATCACGAGCCACCCCAACGCCCAGACGCGGCGCGGCCCGATCGACGACGCTCACCCCGATGGCCTGTGGCCCGTGGCCCCGAGCTCGATCCCGCTGACCTTGGGCGACGTCGTCAACAACTTCGAGGAGCTGCCCGCGCGTTTCGGTCCGATGCCGACCGAAGAGGGAAAGATGCACCCCGGCTTCATCGAAGAGGCCGAGGGATTTTCGGTCATCGACGAAGAGTTCGCCATGACCATGAAGGTCACGGCCAACGCCTTGCCCTTCAAGGGCGTGGACTTGCGCGACGCCTCCATCGCCACCGTCAACAGCAAAGGGGGGCAGATCGAGACCCTCTTCGACACGAGCGACCCCGAGTGGCTGACCGTCGTCGGCTTGGTCGAGAACCCCGCCATCACCGTCATGACCGTGCGCATGGTGGAGAACGACGCCTTCGTGCCGGGCGGTGACGCTCGAGATCCGCTGCCGACGGGGAACTCCCCGGTGTGGCAGCTCGACCCCTGGGAGTTCGAGCGCCTGGTGGCCGAGATGGTCGTCGACGCGGCGAGTACCCTCAGCGACAGCTGCGTCAGCTTCGAGCTGGGCACGGGGGCCGAGGCCTTTCGCTCCTGCGTGGACCCGAGCGCGTGGGTCACCTTCGAGACCTTCAACGACATCGGCAACCCGCCCGCCCCCGCGTACATGTGGGATCTGCAGATGGAGCTCGCGCAGGTGCGCTTGCACGACGGCGGTCTGGCCGAAGGCGAGGGCGATGTGCAGTTCACCCTCTACGAAGTCCCGCTCGGGGTCTCGGCCGACGAGATCACGCAGGATATCGCGGACAACATTGCGGCCAACCCCAGCGCCTTGCGGGAGCTGGCCAATCAGCTGACCGACGCGACCGACAAGGACGCCGACTTCTTTTACGTCGTGCCCGCCCCGGATGCTCCGGATGCCGTGGCCGGGGACTGGCTCTACTTCGTGGCGGAGACCGACATCCCCGTGGGCGAGAACGGCGATCCCATTCGCCCCTACGACTACGAGTTCGTCGGATTTTTCGCCGACGCCGCGCTCACCGAGAAGGTCTCGGACACCATCGAAGTCGAAGGCGACCTCGCCCACGAGAAGGTCCGCGTCAGCCCCGGGGACGTCTTGTACATGCGCGACGACGCCGGTCGTACCCACCGCATCGACGTGCTCGAAAAGCCGAGCCCCTTCAAAGTCGCCTTGGATCTCACGCGTCTCGACTGAGGGCGGCTCCCGAGCGCGATTCGGCGGCCGCGGCTACTCGGGGAGCGTGGCGAGGTAGACGCTGCGACCCTCGCCCGCGCGATCCGAGACGAAAAGCAGGGACTTGCCGTCGGGCGCCACGCTGGACTGCCCATCGAAGCCCTCGCCAAAGGTGATTCGCGTGAGGGTCTCGCCCTCGCGCCGAAAGAGGTCGAAGTTTCGTCGGGCCGGGTCGTGCAGGTTCGAGGTGAACCACAAACGCCCCGCGGCATCGAGCTCGGGGGCAAAGCTCTGCGCGCCGTGCCGGGTGAGCTGCGTGGCGTCGGAGCCGTCGATGCTCATGACGTGGATCTCCGTCGGCAAGGGGCGCAGCTCGCCGCTGGCTTCGAAGGCGCGCCAGTCGGCCAGTTGCTCGACGCCGGCGGGGCGACTCGCCGTCCAGACGATGCGTGTGCCGTCGGCCGAGATCCGGGGCCCCAGATCTGCGCCGCGACGCTCGGTCAGGCGCCGCGGATTCTCCCCCACGGCGTCCGTGCGCCACAGCTCCAAGTCGCCCCCCCGGGTCGAGGCGAAGAGCACGAAGCCCTCGCCGATCTCCGGGTCGCCCGTCCACCCCTCGGCCGCCGCAAAGGCCTCGCGCGACTCGCCGTCGATGCGCCACAGGCCCGTGCCGGCCTCGAGCTTGCGCCAGCCCTTCGTCGGGCAGCCATCAGCCGGCTCGCGCGGGGCGGCGACGATCAAAGCGGCGCCGCGCTGGGCGTGGCCGTGGATCCTTTGTGCGGCCGCAGGAATTTCGAGCTCCCGCCCCTCGAGGTCCAGACCCACCAAGCGCGGGCATGCGTCGAGCGCATCGCGGCGCAGGAGATGCACCGCCTCGCCGTCGTCGGCGAAGCGCGGCGCTTCGTCCCAGCCCTCGAAGTCGAGACGAAGCAAGGCCGAGAATGGCTCGCCTTCGAGCGCCGGCACCGACTGCGCGGGTGGCGGGGCAGGTAGGTCGGGCGCGGGAGCGGAGCTCGGCGCATCGGCCGGCCGTGGATCCGGCGGCGGCGGGGAGACGCTGGCGTCTTTACACCCACCGATGCCCAAGAGGGCGCCGCCCATCAAGGCCATCGCCAGGGCCGAGCGCTCGAGGCGTGCGCGCGCCGTCGTCACCGGCCCACGGTAGCACCGGGCCACGCGGGGACCCAATCCGCGAGCGCGCGGATACAGGCCCGCGGCCCATGTCGTACACTTGCGCGGCATGGGCGTTCGCCTCCCGCCCCTTCGTGTCGCTTCTTTCGCGGCCGGCCTCAGCTTGCTCGCCTTCGCGCTGGCCGGATGCCCGCGGGAGGGTCGCAGCGATCCTCCCGACGCGTCTGCGGCGTGCATGGACCTGGCCACCTGTGAACGCGCCTGCGAAGCCGAGGACATGCGCGCGTGCGCGGAGCTCGGTCGGCGCAACGCGCTCGGCATCGAGCGCGGTCGAGATCCCCAACGCGCGGTGCAGCATTTCGAGCGGGCCTGCGAAGGCGGCGACCTGCACGGCTGCACCTACCTCGCGTCGAGCTACGAGCTGGGCGAGGGCGTCGCTCGGGACTACGCCCTCGCGCACCGGCACTACGAGCGGGCCTGCGAAGGCGGAGAGGGCCGCGCCTGCGCCGGTCTCGCGGGCTTGCTCATGGAGTCCGACCCCGCGCGGGCGGGCGAGCTCTACAAGCGCGCGCGCACGCTGCTCGAGACCTCCTGTGAAGAAGAGCCGGCCTATGGCTGCGGTGCCTTGGCCTGGCTGAACCTCCAAGACCACAGCCGTGAGCCGGACCCCAGTCGCGCCTTGAGCCTTTATCGCAAGGGCTGCCGCGCCGGCGACGCCACGGCCTGCGTCTCTTTGGGCGACTTGGTGCGGGGGGACGACGGCTCGGCGACCGACGCGACGCGCGACGCCTACTCGAACGCCTGCGAGCTCCAGTACCTCTACGCGTGCACCGAGCTCGCCTTGGAGTGCTTTGTCGGCGACCACCCCGACAGCACCCCCGCGCGCGGCGTCGAGTTGCTCGAGCGCAGCTGTTCGCTCGGCGACGAGCACGGCTGCGCGACCTTGGGCACCGCCTACGCCTCGGGCGTCGGCGTCGAGCGTGACCTGGCCGAGGCGGCGCGCCTGTACGGCGCGGCTTGCGAGCGAGACGACGCCTACGCCTGCGGCAGCCTTGGCATCCTCTACAGCCTGGGCCACGGGGTGAAGCGCGATCTCTCGCGTGCCCGCGAGCTGTTCACCTTTGCCTGTGGCCGCGAGGATCTGATCGCCTGCGGCAACCTCGGCTGGATGATGGTCGAAGACCTGGGGGGCAGCCGCGGCGACCGACAGCGTGGCGAGGCGCTCTTGGCCCGCTCCTGCGATCGAGGGGACGCGCGCTCTTGCTATCGCCTCGGCGTGGCCATCGATCGCGATCCGGCGCAGGGCGGTCGCCCCGAAGAAGCTGCGCGCTTGTACCGGCAAGGCTGCGAGACCGGCGACGCCGACGCTTGCAGTGCCTTGGCCGTCGCCTACATCGACGGCCAGGCCATCGACAAAGACGAGGAGCTGGCCTCGGAGCTCGCCCGCTACGCCTGCCAAGAGGGGAGCGCGATGGGCTGCACCCTCGCGGGGCAGGTCGCCTACCACGGGGTGGGGGTAGAGCAGAGCCGTGACCTTGCCGGCAGCTATTTCGCGCGCGCCTGCGAGCTCGGCGACGTGCACGGCTGCGAGGTGCTCGCGCGCTGGGCCAGTAGCGGAAAGCCAGTCGAGGGCGTCGAGGCCGACGCGAGCGAGTATTGGAGCGCGGGGCTCGACTTGCGCAATCGTGCCTGCGAAGGCGGAAGCGTCGGCGACTGCGTCGTGCTCGGCGTGTACTACGTGCGCGGCCTGGGCACGGGTCGGAACTTCCAGCGCGCCGTCGAGCTCTACGAGCTGGGCTGTGCGGCCGGGGTGATGAGCTCGTGCACGATGTTGGGGCAGGTGCTGATCACCGGCTCCGGCGTCGACGCGGATCCCACGCGCGGCGCCGACCTCTTCGAGCGCGCCTGCAAAGCCGAGGACGCGGTCGCCTGCACCTGGATGGGCCTGGCCTTTCACCAAGGCAAGGGCCGTCAGGTCGACTACAGCCGCGCGCGCCGCCTCTACGAGGCAGGATGTGAGGCCGGCGTGGGCTTCGGCTGCGTGGGCCTCTCGGTCATGTACGAAAAGGGCCAGGGCCTCAAACGCAACGCTCGCCAGGCCAAGCGCTTCCGGACGCGCGCGTGCGAGCTCGGCGAGCAAAAGTACTGCGACTGACGCGACGCCGCGCTCAGCCGCGACGCAGGTCCAAGCTGCGTTGGGCGGCCTCGAAGCTCTCGTCGG
>JAUIJR010000231.1 GCA_030431075.1 Polyangia bacterium
TTTCGTCTATCGCTGATCCCCCTCCTGTTGGTTTCGCTCTCGGCTTGCGGCGCCGAGGGAAGTGAGAGCTCGAGTGAGGAGGTGACGGGGAGCGCCTCGACCGAAGAGGGCGACGCTTCGAGCGCCGGCTCTGCGAGCGAGGGGAGTGGGGGCGATGTCAGTGGGGGAGACGCCAGCGGCGATGTGTCCACCGAGGGCGACGCCAGCACGGGCGATGCCGACAGCGACAGCAGCACCACCGGCGACATGAGCACGAGCGGCGACGGCGACGGCGACGGCGACGGCGACGGCGATGGCGATGGCGACGGCGACGGCGACGGAGCCCCCGGTAGCTGCGAGCCGCCCGGCGATGACTGCGGCGACTGCATGGCCATGAACTGCTGTGACGAGATCAACGAGTGTCTCGGGGATGCGGACTGCGCTTGTTTTCAGAGCTGCGCGGCTGCCAACCCCGATGACGTGCTGGCTTGTGCGGGGCCGGCCGAATGCAACATCCCGCTGCCCACCTTGCTCGACACCAATACGGTTGTCGGGCGGATGAGCAGCTGCACGCAGAGTAACTGCGTCCAGTGTCTTTGAGCCAAGAAGGAGTCGAAGCATGCGTCACCACCAAGTAGAGAACCAAGAGCGCGAAGCTTTTTGCGGGGACTTGTCGCCTCGGGCCAAGCGCAGCAGCGTCTTGTTGATCGGGGGCTTGGCCCTCGCCGCCCTCGCCAGTGGCTGGGCCTGCGCGCCCATCGACGAGGCCTACGGGCACGCCATCACTCTCGAGGTGCGTTTGGACCCCGCCGGCGATCAGCTGCAGTTCGTCAGCCCCGCCGGGTCGATCATCGAGACCCCCGTCGCCGACATCGTCGGCAAGCCCTGGTACTGCGCCACTTTCGAGGCCGGCTTTTCTTCGGGCAACGACCTCCCGCTTTACGAGGAGTGGGGCACCGTGCCCGAGAGCTTGAGCGTCGACATCGCCAACCCGGCCATGTACGCCGAGGACGCCGCCTACGACGTCGTCTTTGTCGTCTACGTCAACAGCGAGGCCGGGCCCGACATGGAGCCGCCCGCTGCCGTCAACGGTGACCTAGCGACCTTCACCATCGACCAGTCCGTCATTCGAGACGGCGACCCGCAGATCGTCCCCGGCGTCGTGCGCGTCGTCGTGGGCGAAGACGACGCCGTCAAGCGCGTCGAGAACCGGATCCCCATGGACCTCGAGAACAGCGACGATTTTCGGGCGGCCATGACCGACACCGTCATGATCGTGCCCTGAGGAACGAGAGTATGCCTTCGCTGCGTCACTTGCCCCTCGCCTTGGTCTTCGCGTTCGCCTGCGCGGACGAAGAGCCACGCGCCCTCGAGGTCCCCGTCGATCCGGCCACCGGCTTGCGGATCCCGGAGATTCCACCGCTGCCGCCCGTACCCGAGTGGGAGGACAACCCCTTTACGCCCGCCAAGGCGCGGCTCGGACAGGCCATGTTCTCGGACCGACGCTTGTCGGGCTCGGGGCAGGGGACCTGCGGCAACTGTCACTTGCCCACCGGTTGGTTTCAGTCGAGCACGCCGACCGATGTGCCCGACCGGGCCTACCCCGAGCTCGGGCCGGCCTTGCATCGTAACGCGCCTTCGCTGCTCAACATCATCTACGCGCCGATGATGCGCTGGGATGGTTCGCACTTCACCGACCTCTACGACGTGATGGTGCTGCCCTACGCCGAGGCCAACATGAACCTCTCGCAGCTCGACATCGGGCACGGCGAAGAGGTCGACATTCCGGGCGCGCGGGCGGCCTTGTACGCCAAGCTCACCGAAGAGGTACCGGGCTACATCGACTGGTTCGAGGCCGCCTTTGAGGTCGACATCCGCGAGCTCGACGAGCACGAGGTCTGGCGCTTGTCGGGGATGGCCCTGTCCAGCTACATCTCACGCGCGACCACCCATGGTTCGGCCTTCGACGCCTGGAACCAGGGCGAGGACGGGGCCATCAGCGAGTCGGCGGCACGCGGGGCCCTCTTGTTCGTCGGCGAGGCCAACTGCGTCGTGTGTCACTCGGGGGCTTTGCTCTCCGACTTTCAGTTTCACAACGTCTCGACCTCGCCGCCCGGGCCCGAGGGCACGCGCGCCGACGAGGGCCGCTACTTGGTCACGGGCCTCGACGTCGACCGCGGCGCCTTTTTGACCCCCATGTTGCGCGGGGCGAGCAAGACCTCGCCCTACTTTCACGAGGGCATCATCACCAGCGTGCGCGGCGTCATCGAACAAAAGAGCGGCCCGGCCGCGCTCGCGGATCCCAACCACGATCCCCTCGTGGAGCTCGTCCCCGAGCTCGACGAAGATCAGGTCGCCGACATCGTCGAGTTTCTCAAGAGCCTCGAAGGCGCGTCGATCGATTCGAAGTACCTCGAGATGATCGACGAGCTGCCCTAGTCGGCGGCCGGCTCGGGTCGGCCGGCCTCAAAGCTCCAGCATCGCCGCGAAGTCACGCGCGCGCTGGGGGCGGTCGCGGGCGTCTTTTTCGAGGGCCTTCATCAAGGCGGCCTCGATCTGCGGCGGGAGCTGGGGCAGGTGGGTCGTGGGCGGGACCGTCTTGGCGCGCACGTGGGCGTTGATCCAGCGGATCGGGGTCTCGCGCCAGGCCTCTTTGAGGGTGAGGTAGTCGTCCTCGGCGTCGAGGTGCGTATAGCCGGTCATCAGCTCGTAGAGGATCATCCCCAGCGAGTAGACGTCGGCCGCCGGAGACAATGGCGTGCCCTCGACCTGCTCGGGTTGGGCGTAGTGGGGGGTGCCCACCAGCTTGTGGCCCAAGGTCGCCGTGATGCCGTGCAGCTCGCCTTCGGTCCAGCTGCGGGCCAGGCCAAAGTCGACCAAGAAGGCGCGCTCGGTCCGGCGCTCGATGATGACGTTGCCCGGTTTGATGTCGCGGTGAACGATCTCCTCGGCGTGCAGGAGGTCGAGGGCCTCACAGATCTGCAAGCCGATGTCGACCGCCTGACGCCAGGGCATGGGTCGGCCAAAGCTCCAGTGGCGATCGAGGCTCTCACCGTCGATCAGATCCATCACCACGTAGAAGTGGCCGTCGGGGCGCAGGCCGTGCTCGTAGATCTTCGCCACGCCGGGGCAGGTCAAGCTGCGCTGGATGGTGACCTCGCGCAGGGCGCGTTGGGCCACCTCGTCTTCGGTCACCGGCTCGTGCGAGAGCTTGAGCGCGACGCGATGCGGATAGCGTGGCGAGCGGACCTCGTATACCTGCGAAAAGGCGCCGCTGCCGAGCTGGGCCACGACCTCGAGGTCGTTCGCGTAGACCTGACCGGGGGTGAGCTTCACGTGGGTCGCGGGCGCCGGGAGAGGGTCCGAAAGGGGCTCAGCCGCCGATGAGGTCCGCGAGCTCGACGCTGCGGACGGAGTAGAGGGTGCCGTTGACGTCGCCGAGCTCGTGCTCGGTGCGCCACACCAAGCGCTTGCCGTCGCGCGTGAAGCGGACGTCACGGTCGTAGAGTTCGTCGCGGGTCACGGGCAAGGGCGCTTGCTTCTCGCCGCCGGCCGCGGGGATGGCCACCAAGGAGACCTCTTTGCGATCGTCGGCGAAGCTCGTGTAGGTCGCCCACTTTCCGTCGGGGGAGACGTCGAAGGGCTTCATCTCGGCTTCGATGCTCACGATGGTCGTGGGCTGGGCCACCACCGGATCGATCTGGACCACCGTCGGGAGGTCTTCGCGGACGCGGTCTTCGCTGCCGGCGAGGCGCGCCGGGCTCTCGAAGAAGTCGTCCCAGCTGCGCTTGAAGTCGAGGCGCACCAGCTCGTTGGTGCCGCCTTCGCGGGTGCGCACGATCAGCACGGGCTGGTCGCCACCGCTGACCGGTTGCAGCTCGTAGATGTTCGACAAGGCGGGCACGCGCATCTCGAGGGCAAGGTCGGGGCGGTCCACGCTCAAAAAGACGAGGCCCACCGTCTGCCAGTCGGCGTAGCTCACCAAGACCAAGTGTTTGTCGTCGAGCCAGGTCAGCGACTTGGTGCCCTCGCTGGGGACGAAGCCCAAGCGGCGGTGGCCACCTTCGATGTCGACCACGTCGACGACGGCCTCGCCGTCTTCGAGCACCTTGGTGGCGACCTGCGTGCCTTCGACGGCCGCGTAGCCACCCCAGTCCTCGGGCATCTCGAGGGCGCCGGCGTCTTTGAGGCCACAAGGGCCGGCCTTGGCGTCGAAGCTCCAGAGGTGAAAGCCCTCGGTGGCCGTGCGGACCAGCACCGCGCTGCCGTCGCGGGCGCCTTCGGTGGCGAGCCGCTCGGCGCGAGGCAAGCTGCCGCTCAAGAACTCGGGGCAGGCCTGACGGGAGTCGGCGTCGCCGCTGCCCTCGATCGGCAAGGCGCGCAGGCTGTAGTCCCGGCTCACCTCCATGTCGAGGCGGATGCCGTTCTCCGAGGTCATGGAGACGGCCTGGCTCACCAAAAGCACGCGGCCATCGGCCAGGGGCAGGGCGCTGCTGCCCTCGGTGACGCCATCGGCCAGCCGGATCTGCGCGTCTTTGGTGGGGCTCTTGGGCTGCAGCGCTTCGATCGTCTCGAAGCGGATCTTTTCGACCTTCTCTTCGAGCACCGCCAGCTGCTCGATCTCGTCGACGGCGCGGGAGATCCGCGAGCGTAGCTGCACGCCGTCCATCGAGGCGCCGCCGGGGTCGAGGGTCTCGGCGATCCGCTCTTGCTCGAACAAGGCGCGCATCAAGTCGAGGCCGCGTCCGTCCATGACCGCGCTGGGCTCGGGGTTTTTGGTGAAGGCGTGGGGGAAGGCGAAGTCGCCGGCGCTCAGGACGGCGAAGCGGGTGTGCGCGTCGTAGCTGGGGGCCGGCTCGACCTCGAGGACCGAGAAGTCGAAGCGCTCGGGGTTCTCGAAGGCGACGTAGCCGTAGCCGCCGTAGTCGGCGAAGGCCATGATCTCGGGCAGGCCGATCTCTTTGCCGGCCATCTCCGGCCACTTTTCGGGGATGCCCTTTTGCCAGGCCTCGAAGGATCCGGTGACCGCTTCGAAGCCGTAGCCCCCGAGGTAGGCGGCCGAGCCACCGCCCATGTCGTGAACGATGAGGACCTTGTCGGCCTCTTCGGGTTGACCGATCCCGCGCGGGATCATGCGGTAGGCCGCGACCCCGGCGACGCCGAGGCCGGCGATGCCGACCAGGACCCAGATCTTCTTGCGTTGGTTGCCAACGACCGCTTCGATTTCGTCGTACTGGGCCACGTGCAGCGCCTCAGCCGAGCACCCTAGCACGCGCGCGTGCGCGCGGGCCCCCTTTACGGGCGCGCCGGCCCGCGGGTCGATTGGCTCCGGCTAACCGCAGTTGCCGCGCGGGCTACCGCACTCACCGGCGCCCACGCAGCTGCCGCTCTCGCACTCGGCGTCGAATCGGCAGCTTTCCCCATCGACCAGGCCACCGGCGCAGTAGGCCACCTCGCACTCGCGGGGGTAGGTGTTGAGGCGCTTCCAGTGCGGGTCTTCGACGACGACGCCGCTGGCGTCGATGTCGTCGGCCGGATCGGCCGGGCCGCTGCGCTCGGTCTCGGCGCGCTCCCACATGTGGATGAAGTCGGTGACCGAGGTGCGCAACATCGTGGTGTCGCTGCCGAGGGCATCGAGGTCGTCGAGGAAGTCGCCGAGGGCCCCGATGTCTCCAAAGCCGCGCTCGTCGAAGTCGGTGCCCAGACGCGGCGCCCCGTCGTTGCGCTCGTCTTTGGTCTGGCACACGCGCTCTTGCTCGAAGGACGCGCTGCACGCTTGGTCGCCAAAGCGCGGGCGGGTCTGCTGGATGAAGCCGTTGAAGTCCGAGCCCAGGCCCATGGCCACCTTGAGGCCCATGCGTCCAAAGTCGTAGGCCTGCGCGAAGGATCGCGTGGAGCCATGGCAGGTGTTGGAGACCTCGGAGCCCTCGTAGCCGCTGGTCTCTTCGTGCGCGGTGCGAAGCCCGACCATGCCGCCGGACCGGCGGATGCTGGCGACGACCGAGGCGGGGGTGGTCTTTTCTTCGGCCGCCTTTTCGGGGGTCATGATCTCGCGGAAGTGGGCGTGCGAGAGGTAGACCGGGTAGTAGTCGGCGGCCTCGGTCAGCGCGAAGACGTCGTCGACCGAGCGCTCCGACATGTGGGCGATGTCGATCAGCATGCCGCGGTCGATCATCTCTTGAATCAGCGCCTTGCCCTCGTCGGTCAAGCCGAGCACGTTGCGGCAGTTCGCGTCGACGTCGAAGCCCAAGGTGACGTCGGGGGAGGTCAGCGCGCAGTCGGTGTCGATGTGGCAGTTCTCGGCGTACATCGCGATCTGAAAGATCGTGTTGTGCGGCGCCGCGCCGCCGAAGCGGTTGTCGAGCTGGTGGATGGGCTGCAAGGTACGCACGCCCATCTCGTAGAGCTCTTCGAACTGCGGGCGCCAGTCGCCGCCGCCCATGATGTGCGAGGCCTCGACGCTCAAGATGATGGCGAGCTTGTCCTCTTCGACGATGCGGCGGACCTCGCTCGCGTCCAAGGCGATCTCGACCCAGTCGTTCGCGTCGGCGAAGTCCTGGGCTTGTTGCAGCTGCACGCGCACGTCGTCCATCTCGTTGCACTGCGGGCGCTCGAGGTTCTCGGGGCGCAGGGCAGTGCACAGCCAGTCGAAGCTGACGGCCGAGATGACCTCGACGCGCAGGCCGTCGTCGTAGGCCTGCTTCAGGTCACCTTCCCAGCTTTGTTGGTGGGCGATGGTGTCCCAGCGCGGCCAGCCCGAAAAGTCGGGGAAGCCGGTGCTGCGGTCGGCGTGCTCGCCGGTGTCGCCGGTGGTGCCGGGCATGGTGGCGATGAACTCCGTGACCACGCCGCCGCCGCCGAGGACCAGCGAGCCGACCAGCGGGACCTGCAAGGCCAGCTCTTCGACGGTGATGTCGGGGCAAGTGCCGAGCAGGGGCACGACGTCCTCTTTGATCCACGCGTGGTCGCCCGGCTCGCCGCCGTCGCACTCGGCCAGCGCGACCGAGGCTTCGCCGACCGCCTCGCCGTGCAGCCAGCCGCCGCCAAAGGCGTTCTCGGCGAACATGTGCAGGTGCAAGTCGGCGACGCCCTCGATGCGCGGCTCGGGCTCGCCGGTCTCGCCGCTGGTCTCGCTGTCTTCGTCTGCGCCGGGGTCGGTGCAAGCGCCCAGCGCGAGCAGACAAAGGGGAAGGAAGCGGGCATACCCACGGCGCAGCATGGGCCATGGATAGCACGGGCCGGCGGCTAGGCGCGCCCGGTCCTAGGCCTCGAGGGTCGCGATGGCGTCCTCGAGCAGCGCGTCGATGCGCGCGGCGTGAGTGCGAAAGCTCAACACGCAAGCGCGCAAGGTGGTGGCCTCGCCCTCGCTGGCTTGGTCGCCGTGGGCCGGCAAAGGCAAGCGCGTCGAGGAGAGGTAGGCCCGGCCGCGCGCGTTGATGCGCTGGAGCCACGCCGCATTGCGCGCGTTCCAGGCCTCGAGCGGCTCGCTCGCGTCGCGGCGCAGGCGGAAGGTCGACAAGCTCAGCTGCGGCGCGTCGACGATCTCGATCGCGTGGCCCTCGTCGATGGCGCGCAGCCAGCCTTGGTGCAGGCGCTCGGCCAGCGCCAGCTTTTCGGCCAGGGCGGCGCGAAAGGCCTCGACCCCGTGCAGCATCAAGGGCAGCCACAAGCGCAGGCCGCGAAAGTCACGGCTGAGCTCGGGGCCGTAGTCGGCGGGCGAGGGGGCCTCGCCGCGGCGTTCGAAGCTCTCGAAGTCCTGCAAGTAGGCGCCGGCGCCGTGGTGAGCGCGATGCAGCTTGCGGGCATCTTTGACCAGCAAGCAGCCGGTGCCGTAGGGCAGGAACATTCCCTTGTGGGGATCGAAGACGATCGAGTCGGCGCGCTCGATGCCGGCCAAGCGGCGCCGCCCCTCTTCGCACAAGACGAAGGCGCCGCCGTAGGCCCCGTCGACGTGCAGCCACAAGGACTCGGCCTCGCACACCTCGGCGAGCGCAGCGAGCGGATCCACGGCCCCGCTGTTGGTGGTGCCGGCCGCGGCCACGACCAAAAAGGGGCGGCCGCCTTCGGCTCGATCCGCGGCGACCATCTCGGCCAGGGCCTCGGGGCGCATGCGAAAGCGGCTGTCGGTGGGGACGCTGCGCACGTTGGCGCGGGGGATGCCGGCCAGGGCCAAGCTCTTGGTGACCGAGTGGTGGGCTTGGTCCGAGCTGTAGGCGAGGGCGTGACGAAAGTCGCCGTCTTCGCCGAGTCGATCGACGCGCGCGGCCACGAAGCCCGAGAAGTTGGCCGTCGAACCACCCGGGGTGAGCAGGCCATAGGCGCCCGCGCCGTAGCCGAAGGCCTCGCACAAAAAGCGCAGCACGTCGGCTTCGAGGCGCACCAAGGCGGGCGCGGCCGGCGTAATGCCGGTGAAGCGGTTGGTGACGTCGGCGACGAGGTCGGCGATGGCGGCGGAGACCAGGCCGCCGCCGGGGATGTAGGCGAGGTAGCCGGGGCCGTAGGTGTTGAACGAAGCGGGCAAGGCCTCGGCCAGGATCTCGAGCGCCGCGTCCAGACCCCCGGGCAGACCGCCCTCGGTGATGGCCGTGCTGGTGCGCTCGGCCACGGCCAAGGCCGCCTCGCTCGACATGCCCTGCGCCGGCAAGCTGGG
>JAUIJR010000736.1 GCA_030431075.1 Polyangia bacterium
GGGCGCCATCGATGGCGACGAGGTGGAGATCAGCGCGCGGCCCAGCGAAAAGGGCGAGGAGGGACGCGTCGAAGGCATCCTCAAGCGCGGCCGTACGCGCCTGGTCGGCATCCTGCAAAAGGCCACGGCCAAGAAGTTCTCCCTCGAGCTCGATGACCCCCGCATCTTGTGGCCGGCCCGCGTCCGCGGCGGCCCCAACGGCGCCTACCCGGGTGAGGTGGTGGCGGTGAAGATCGTCGAGTACCCCACGGCGCACGAGCCCTTCTTTGGCGTGGAGGTCGAAAAAAGCCTCGGCCTCCCGGGCCAACGCGAGACCGAGGTCCTCAAGATCCTGGTCGAGCACGACATCGATCCCGAGTTCTCCCCCGAAGTCCTCGAGGCGGCCGAGTCCACACCGACCGAAGTCCGTCCCGAAGACATCGAGGGCCGCGCGGACCTGCGCGACCTCCCCTTCATGACCATCGACCCGCCCGACGCCCGCGACTTCGACGACGCGGTCTGCGTGGTTCCGGTCCAAAGTCAGGCCGGCCCGGTTCACGACGTGTACGTGGCCGTCGCCGACGTGTCTCACTACGTGCGCCAAGACGACGTGATCGACCAGTGGGCGCGGCAGGTGTGCTTTTCGACCTACCTGCCCGATCGCGCCATCCCCATGCTCCCCGAGCAGCTGAGCACGAACATCTGCTCGCTGGTCCCGGAGCAAGACCGCCTGGCCATGGTGTGCAAGATGCGGGTCGACGCGTCGGGGGTCATTCACGACCCCGAGGTGATGGCCGCCGTGATCCACAGCCGCCGGCGCCTGACCTACAACGACGCGGCCCGTGTCCTCTCCGACGCGCGCAGCCGCGAGTCCAAAGAAGTGCAAGGGCGGGTGACGGAGCTTCGTGCCGTCGCGGACCGCCTACGCGCCCGCCGTCTGCGCTCGGGCGCGGTCGAACTCCAGCTCGACGAGGCGAAGATCCTGCTCGACGAAGACGATCCGGAGCGCGTGCGCGACGTGGTCAAGGGCCGCTCGAGCAAGGCGATGGCCCGCGCCTACAACCTGATCGAAGAGCTGATGCTGGCGGCGAACGAGGCAGTGGGGCAGCTGGCGGTCCGCAACCGCCTGCCGATCGTGTACCGCTGCCACGAGTCGCCGGACGAAGAAAAGCTCGACAAGCTGGTGGCGGCGGCCGAGCTCTTCGGAGTTCGGGTCGAGACGCACAAGCTCCAAGAACCCCGCGGGATGCAGAAGTTCTTGGGCCGCATCGCGACGCACGAGCGCTCGGCGGCGATGCACGGGCTGACCCTGCGCGCGCTCAAGCAAGCGGACTACCGCGTGGACAACGTGGGGCACTTCGCCCTGGCCGCGGACGCCTACGTGCACTTCACGAGCCCGATCCGCCGCTACCCGGACCTGATCGCCCACCGCGTGCTCAAAGCGTGGCTGGAGCGCACGCAAGGCCCGGCCGGCCCGGAGCCGGTGCCCCACATGCCCAAAAAGCGCCGCAGCCAAGAAGACGCGATCCGCTCATCGAAGCGCGAGCGCCAAGCGGCCCAAGCCGAGTGGGACACCAAGGACCTCTTTTGCGCGATCTACATGCGCGACCGCATCGGCGACCGCTTCGAAGGCCGC
>JAUIJR010000737.1 GCA_030431075.1 Polyangia bacterium
AGACGAGCTCGCTGTCGCCGAAGCGGGCGGCCAGCCGGGCGCACAGAGACTCGAGCGCGCGCTGGTCGACCTCGCGAAACGCGGCCGGGGCGTAGGAGTCGACATCGAGGACGCCGAGCACGCGCCCGCCCGGCGAGATCACCGGCACCACGATCTCGCTGCGCGTGCTGCTGCTGCATGCGATGTGACCTTCAAAGCTGTCGACATCGTCGACGAGCTGGGTCGCGCGCTCGCGGGCGGCGGCCCCACACACGCCACGCGAGATCTGGATCTCGAGACAGCCGTGGCCGCCTTGGTAGGGCCCGACCACCAAGCGCTCGGGACTCACGAGCCGGTAAAAGCCCGTCCAGTCGAAGTAGTCGAAGGCGCCGTGGAGCTCGCTGGCCACGGTGGCCATGGCCGAGATCCAGTCGAAGTCGCCCTCGAGCAGACTCTCGATCTCTCGCGCGACGGCGGCGTAGTGCGCCGCGCGGGCCTCGTCGTCGCTCGCCAGGGGGAGCGCGTCCATCTAGTCCTCGTCGTCCCAGGCGGCCGAGCCGCCCACCGGCGTCGTCAGCAGCTTTTCGACGTCTTCCATGGTGAGCTTCTTGCCGACGGCATCGTCGCGGCCGATCGCCTGCTCGGCGACCTTTCGCTTTTCTTGGCCGAGCTCGACCATCGACTGCTCGACGGTGTGCTCGACCACCAGGCGGTAGACCATGACCGGCTTTTCTTGACCGATCCGGTGCGCACGGTCCGTGGCTTGGTCTTCGACGGCCGGGTTCCACCACGGGTCGTAGTGGATGACGGTGTCGGCTTGGGTCAGGGTCAAGCCGCTGCCGCCGGCCTTGAGCGAGATGACGAAGACCGGCGGGCCGTCGTCGCGCTGGAAACGCGTGATGAGCTCGTCGCGGTTCTTGGTGCCGCCGTGCAGCCACACGTACTCGATGCCCAGCTCGTCGAGAGCCTCGCAGATCAGCTTTTGCATCGAGACGAACTGGCTGAAGACCAGGGCCTTGCGACCCGAGCCGACCACATCGGAGATCAGCTCGCGGAAGGCCTCCATCTTGGCCGAGGGCGGCACCGAGGAGCCTTCGGGCAGGCCGAGCAGACGCGGATCCGTGGCCACCTGTCGCAGGCGGGTCAAAGCCGCGAGGATCGTCATCTGCGACTTCTCGAGGCCGAGCTCTTCGACACGGCCTTGGATCTCGGAGCGCGCCGCCTTCAAGATGCGGTTGTACAAGCCCAGCTGGGCCTTCTCGAACTGGACGAAGATCGTCTGCTCGGTCTTGGGCGGCAACTCGGAGGCGACGTCCTCTTTTTTGCGCCGCATGATGAAGGGCCGCACGCGCGCGCGCAGAGCCTCGAGGGCCGCTTGGTCACCTTCTTCGATGGGGCGGATGTAGTTCTTTTGGAACTCGCTGAGCTTGCCCATGAAGCCCGGGGCCAAAAAGTCGAAGATGGCCCACAGATCCACGATGTGGTTCTCGACCGGCGTGCCGGACAGCGCCAGGCGATGGTCGGCCTTGAGCTGCTTGGCCGACTTGGCCGTGCTCGTGGTCCAGTTCTTGATGTACTGGGCCTCGTCCAAGATCACGTAGCGAAAGCGGATCTTCGACAGCTCCTCGATGTCG
>JAUIJR010000232.1 GCA_030431075.1 Polyangia bacterium
GAGCGCGCCGTCGAAGACTCGCCTTGGTTCCCGCGCGCCCACTACTACCTGGGCCAGGTCTACGCGCGCACCGAGCGACTGCCCCAGGCCATCGAGTCTTTTCAAAAGGCCATCGCCATGGCGCCCTCGGACTACGAGACGCACATGGCCTTGGGCCTTTTGTACAAGAACTACTTCGCCGGCGCGCAAGACGACGCGGCGCGCATCCAGCTCGAGACCGCGCTCAAGCTGCGGCCGGACATCTCCGTGCTGCACTTTTATCTGGGCGAGCTCTCGGCGCGCGTCGACAAGCGCAAGGCGCGGGAGCACTTCGAGGCCTTCTTGCGCACGGTCGAGGCCGACGACGAGATGGCCGAGCGGGCGCGCGACGCCCTGCGCGACCTCGAGCGCGAGGTCAAAGAGGCCGAGCCGGTGGTCTTGCCGCCCTCGCCGACGGAGCTGCGCAGCCTCGACCCGGAACTCTACCGCCTGATCACCCAGGCCTACGTCCTCGGCACCGAGAACGGCGAGTGGGACCGAGCCGAGCGCAGCTTGCTCAAGGCGATGGAGCGTTTTCCCAACGAGCCGGCGCTGTACAACGAACTCGCCAAGATCGTCTTCGCCCAGCAGCGCGAGGGAAAAGCGCGCGAGTACTGGGAGCGCAGCTTGGAGCTCAAAGAGGACCAGATGGAGGTCCACGAGCGCCTCGGCATCTTGCTGGCCGAAAGCGAGCTCGGCTTCGAGCACCTGCGTCGAGCGGCGGCGCTCGGCTCCTTGACCGCACGCTTTGTCCTGGCCGAGCGCCACTGGGAACGCTTCGAGCCCTGGGAGGCTTCGCAGCAGCTCGATCGCTACGTGGCCGAGGCGGGGCCCTTGGACATCGACTGGGAGCGCGCGCGACTGCTGCGCGAGCGCATGGACAAGTTCTTCATGCAGGTCTACTCGGCCGCCGGGGTCCTGGCCGCCTTGGCCATCGCCATCCCGCTGTGGATCTTCTACCGGCGCTGGCGGGGGGCATCGCTGGCCCAGCTGCTCGAGCGCGCGCCCAAGAGCTATCCGGAGGTCGCGCGGATCCTGAGCTTGATCCGTCACGAGATCCTCAAGCACAACACCGCCTTTTTGGCCGACGTCGGTCGAGCTCTCGAGCTCGGCGAAGCCGACGCCGAGCGGCGCGCGACCTTGCTGGCGCGCCGCATGTTCGGCGAGCTCGGCGAGGGCTTCGAAGCCGAGGGGAGCGCAGGGCGCGAGCGCCGGGGCATCCACGGGCGCTTTTTGGGCTACGTCCAAGAGCTACAGAAAGTCGGGCGCGCGCACGGCATCACCTTGAACCTGCACCGCAAGGACCCGACCTTCGCCGCGATGATCCGCGCCTTCGACGACCTGGCCGAGCGCGCGAAGCAGCTGCGTCACCCCGGCGGCCTGAGCACGGGCAAGAAGCTCGCCTTGGCCGGTGTACTCAATCGCTCGGGCGAGGTGCTCGGGCGTCGCGCCTTCGAAAAACTCAGCGGCCTGATCGAAAAGCTGTGCGTGTCTCGGGTCGACGAGAGCTTCGTGCGCGAGGTGTGGCGGCAGGTGCGAACCGAGGCGCAGTTCGCCAACGCCGAGATCGCCGAGCTGCAAGTCAGCGGCCCGCCGGTGCAGATCCGGATCTTTCGCACCGACCTCGAGGACATCTTGGTCAACGTGCTGCGCAATTCCCTGAGCTCGAGCCTTCGCTACGCCGCGCCCCCGGTCACGATGGGCGTGGATTTGGTCACCGAGATCGACGAGATTACAGGGCTGAGCTCGCTGGCCATTCGCATCAAGGATCGCTCGGTCGAGCGCCTGACCTCCGAGATGCTGCGCGGACGCTACGTCGAGCGCGGCATGGGCATCACCGCGGATCTCCTCTCGCGCTACGACGGCGCCATCGCGGTCGAGCCCGAGCCGGGATGGGAGAAGGCGGTCGTGCTAAGGTTCTTCAGCCTCGAAGACGAGGTCGCCTGAGTCGTCGCCGGAGCCCCGCATGCAGGCCGCCGAACTTCCCTCCAAGGTCCGGATTCTCGTCGTCGAAGACGGCAACGAGTACCTCACCAACTTGTCGACCTTCGTGGCCGAGGGCATCGAGTACCACCAGGCTCAAAGCGGGGCGCAAGCCTGCGAGATGGCGGCCCGCCTCGCGCCGGACCTGGTCTACCTCGACATGCGCTTCGATCGCACGCCGGTCGAGGCCCTGTTGGGCGACGTGGTGCAGCTGACGGGACGCTTCAACGGCGACGTGGCGCGGGCGCGCCGCTTCCAAGAGGACAACCAGGGCCTGTTCATCCTTCGGGCCCTGCGCGAGTCGGGCTACGTGCGCCCAGTCATCTTGTCCTACGACTTCTCGACCGAGGAGCGGCGCTTCGCCACCTTGAGCGCGCGGGATCCGGGCTTGAGCTACTGCCCCGACTACGCCGACGCCAAAGAGATCCGGGCGGCCATCGATCGCGCCTTGGGCCTGCAAGCCTGAGCCCTCGGGGCGCGCAAGGCGTGCAGCCACGGATGCTGGCCGGGACGGCGGGGCCGTGGCACATTGCGCCCGTGGATCCCGGCGCCAAAGAGGGCGAAGCCAGTCAGATTCCCGCCATCCGCGTCTCGATGATGCCGGCGGACACCAACGCCCACGGCACCATCTTCGGAGGCCGCATCTTGAGCCTGATCGACCAGGCCGGCGCCATCGGGGCGCACCGGATCGGCGCTCGGCGCGTCGTCACCGTGGCCATGCGCGAGGTCGTGTTCAAAGAGCCGGTTCAGGTGGGGGACATCGTCTCGTGCTACGCGGACGTGCTTCGCACCGGCCGCACTTCGATCACGGTGAAGGTGCGGGTCATCGCGCACCATCCCACGGACGTCCACCATCCCATCGAGGTGACGGACGCCGAGGTCGTCTACGTGAACGTCGACGATCACAACCGGCCGATTCCCCTCGAGGCCAGCCCCATGTGAGGGCGATCCAGGAGTGCACGAACATGTCCAAGCCCAACTCGAACTCCCTTCTCGCTCGCTTTTCACCCCGCGCTCGGTGGATGCGTCTGGGTCTGGCGCTGAGCCTCGCGGGGGCGCCGGTCTTGATGACCAGTGGCTGCTCGGAGCGCTCGGGCCGCAAGAAGGCCAGCGCGAAAAAGAAGGGCAAGCGCGCGAGCGTCGACGACAAAGCCAAGGACGCCAAAGCGAAGGACGCCAAGGCGGCCGACACGAAAAAGCCGAAGGTGGAGCCGGCGAAGACCAAGGCTGCGCCGGGCCTCGAGTAGTCGACTACTCGGGGTCGGTCTGGCAGGCCATGCGGGTGCAGGCGATCTCGCCCGTCTCCGTGCACCGGCAGGTGTTGCAGTCGTCGGGCCAGCTGTCGCCGGCCTTGTGACCGCCCTCGCAGGTCGCCGGGGCGGCGCTCAAGCTGCTGCCCGGATCCGCCGGCGCGTCACCTTCGCTGCCGGCCTCGGCGGCACCCTCGGCCGCACCTTCGGCGGCGTCCTCGGCCACATCCTCCGCGTTTTCGTCGACGGGCTTGGTCGTCGCGTCGTCGGAGTTGGGCTTGGCCTCGTCGGGCTGGGTGCTGCTTTGCACTTCGACCTTGCACCCCGTCGCCGCACCGAGGGCGAGCGGTGCGAGCAGGATCGAGGCCAATGCGGGGGCGAGGACGCGGCGGGCGATGAGCATCTATAGTGCTCTAGCACAGATGCGCCTACCTCTGCGCCATCCGCCGCCCTCGGCCGACTCCGGACCGCTTCGCTGTTTGCACCTCGAGCTGCTCGCAGACGCCGCGCGGGGCTTGCCCTTGGGACCGGCCGCTCGCGCGTTGACCGGCGCACGAGGTCGCGGGCGCCACGGCAACGCGCTGCAGTGGCACTTTGGTCTCGAGGCCCACGACGCCGAGCGACAGCTCGACTGGGAGGACCGCATCGAGATCAAGATGTTGACGGTGTGGCGTCGCGCCGACGGCCGTGTCGTCAGCGACAAGCTCAAAGTCTGTGAGGCGGGCGTCGACCCCTGGCACAAGCTCGCCAACGTCTTGTGGGTCTTCGTCGACCGTTGCACGCGTGTGGTGCTCGGCCATCGTTTCAGCCACCGCGCGGCCGAGCTCGATCCCTGGCTACGACCGAGCTGGGGCGCCGACCCGCATTTCGATCAGCCCTCGATGTTCATCGAGTCGCGCGAGGGCAGCGACGGCAGCGAGGCCCCGGCCTACTACCTGGCGTCGGGTCTCTTTTTGGCGCTCGAGTGGTTCGAAGGGCTGCGGCCGACCCGCTTCGATCCCGCGAGCTGGTCGACCCTTCGACGCGACCACGCCGGCCGTCCGCCTTGGCTCAGCTTGGCGACCCGCGGCCAGACGGGTCCGCTGGCTTGTCCGCGTTGCGGCGGGGCCATCGACTTTGACGCCGAGGCCTTTGCGACACGGGGCTGCGTGCCGGCCCGCCATGGACCGACCGCGGCCGACGGCAGCGCCTCGCCATGCTGCTTGCGCGGGCACGTGCTGGTAGACCCCTCCGAGCTGCCGAGCTCGCCCGTTTGCCGCCGGGAGACCCAGTTCATGGGCATCGAGGGGCGCGACGAAGACGAAGCTCTGTGGCGGCTGAGCGACCGGGTCGCCGAGCCCGAGGACCACCTCCACTGAGCTACCAGGGGGCGCAGAATGCGCCGCGCCAACCACGCGGCCTTAAAATGAAGAGCCCGGTGCGGTGACCACTCCGCCCCGGGCTCGAAAGCACCGACCAAGTTCTGGACATTTCATCGATAGCGAAAGGCTATTCGAATGAGAAGTGCAAGCTAGTCAGGTTCAAGTCAGGCTATGTCAGGCTTCGAAGACCAGGCGAGTTCAGGAGAAGGGCAAGCCAATCAGGAAGTCCAAGTAAGTAGGCCAGGTCAGTCGAAGGCGTCGTGGTCGGGGGGGCTAAGTAAGAAGGGAAGTTCCCCCGGCTGCGACGCCCACCCCTTGTGCAGGCGGCGGGCCAAAGCGGCAAACCCTTGAAAATACTTACGACACTCTGTCAACGGCGTCTGTCGCGCACCCATTCTTGGCCCCAGGTATGACGCAGATGTCCGAGATGCCCCCGGCGGCGGCGCCGCGGGCATGACATCGATGTCAGGGTGGCCACCAGATCCACGGCGCCTCCGAGGCAATTCGACGAGATCTCCCCGCCAAGTAGGCTCCTGGCCGGTCGCAATCGGCCCTATGGGCCCCAGCCGGCGCCGGTGATAGCAAAGGGCCGTGTCGGAGCGCAGCCCAGCCAGTCCCAAGCCCAAGGTCGCCGTCATCGGAGGCACCGGCTACGGAGGGGCCGAGCTCATCCGCCTCTTGCTCGCCCACCCCGGGGTCGAGCTGGTCCGCGTCACGAGCATCGACCGCGTGGACGAGCCTCTGGAAGCGGTCCACCTGAACCTCACCAATACGGGCCTTCGCTTCGAGAACATTCCCCCGGCCGAGGCGGCCCAGGGCGTCGACCTCGTGTTCTTGGCCCTGCCGCACAAGGTCAGCGCGACGATGGCCCCCGAGCTGATGAAGCTCGACGTCAAGGTCGTCGACCTCTCGGGGGACTACCGCTTGCGCGACGCCGCGGCCTACGCCGAGTTCTACGGCGTCACGCATCCGAACCCCGAGCACCTCGACGGCCGCTGGACCTACGGGCTGCCGGAGCTCAACCGCGAGGCCATCCGCGCGGCGAAGCGCGTCGCTTCGCCCGGCTGCTTTGCGACCACGATCGCCTTGGGCTTGTTGCCGCTGGCCCACCGCGGCTGGTTGCAAGGGGCGGTGCAGACCGTGGCCGCCACCGGCTCGTCGGGCAGCGGCGCCTACGCGAGCGCGGGCACGCACCACCCGCTGCGCGTGGCCAACCTCAAGATCTACAAGGCCCTCGCCCACCAGCACACGCCGGAGATCGAGCAGACCCTGCGGGCCGGGGCCGAGGCGGGCGGACAGTCGGCCGCGTTCAAGCTCAACTTCGTGCCGGTCTCGGCTCCCCTGCAACGCGGCATCTTGGCCAACAGCTTCGTGCAGCTGCCGGCCTCGGTCGACGAAGGCCAGGTCGAGGCTCTCTTTCGCGGCTACTTCGAGGGCTCGCCTTTCGTGCGCGTGCTCGGCAGCGGCGGGCGCCAAGCCGAGGTCGTGGCCGTCAAAGGCTCGATGTGGGTGGACTTGTCGTGGACCCTCGGCGAGGTGTGGGGCGAGCAGCGCCAGCTCGTGATCACGACCGCCTTGGACAACCTGGTCAAAGGTGGCGCCGGGCAGGCCGTCAGCTCGATGAACTTGATGTTGGGCCTCGAGGAGCGCACCGGCATCGACGCGCCCGCCTTGTGGCCCTGAGCCGCGGAAGGAGTCGCGGACCGACCGGCAAAGCGGCCGCAGATCGGCGAGACTGAGCGCCATGAACTCGGCCCAGGCCCAGGCAAAAGCTCCCCGCGCCGTCTTGAAGTTCGGCGGTGAAGTCGTCGCCGATGCCGACAAACTCGCGGCCGTCCTCGGCGATGTGGCGCGTCTCGTGGCCGAGGGCTGGCGCTTCGTGCTGTGCCACGGCGGCGGACCACAGGCCAACGCGCTGAGCGCGGCGATGGGCCTCGAGACGACGAAGGTCGGCGGACGCCGGGTGACCGACGAGGCCACCTTACGCGTGATGAAGGCGACGCTGGCCGGCGAAGTGAACGTCGACGTTGTGGCCGCGGCGGCCGGTCAGGGCTTGCGCGCCGTCGGCATCAGCGGGGTGAGCGGCCCGACGGTCGTGGCCTCGCGGCGCCCGGCCGTGGTCGTGGCGGGCGGGGGACCGGATCCGGTGGACTTCGGCTTGGTGGGGCGCGTGGATCAGATCGACACGGCCCTCATCGAGTGCCTGTGGGCGGGGGGCTTCGTCCCGGTGCTCAACACCTTGGGCATCGATCCCGAGCTGCGCGACCCGGGCGAGCGTGCGCGCATCTACAACATCAACGCCGACACCGTCGCGTGCGCGGTGGCCTCGGCCCTCGAGGCCGAGCACCTCTTTTTGATGACCGGCGTGCCCGGCGTCTTGCGCGACAAGGACGACCCCGCGACGCGCATCGCGCGGCTCGACGCCAACGAGGCCCGGCTCGCCATCGAGCAGGGGGTCATCGTCGGGGGCATGATTCCCAAGGTCGAAGAGGCCTTGACCCAGCTCGGGGCGGGGGTGGGGGCCGTCCACATCTTGGGCGCTCAAAAGGGCGCTATCGAGGCCGAAGCCCACGAAGGGGGCTCGCGCGGCACGGTCTTGGTGCCGGCCTGAGCCCGGCTCGAGAACTGCTCGAGACCGGCTTGAGTCCGGGCCGGATCGCTGGCTAATCTCGGCGGACTGCCAGCGCGCCACGCGTGGCGCTCTGGTTTCCAGGCAAGTGAACGACAAACCTCCTCCGAGTGGGGCCGGCGAGACGCCGGCACCCGAAGTCGACGACGCGGAGCCTCCTTCGGCGGGCTCGGCGACGTCTCCCCCCGCAGCGCCCGACCCGGCGCGCACCCAGGCCCTCAGCGAACGCGTGGCGCAAGCCTTTGAGCGCGAGCAGGTCCCTTTTTTCACGCGCCTGGTCGACACGCCCAGCCACACCTATGCGCGTGCAGATGTCGAGCAGGCCGCCGCGCTGATCGACGCGCGCATGCAGGCGATGGGCTTTGGCATCGAGCGCGTCCCCGATCCGGAGGGCCGCTTCGCCGACCATCGCGTCTACAGCCCCGCGGGCCTCGCCTCCGACGCCCCCTCGCTCCTGCTCGTCGGACACGTCGACACGGTGTTTCCGCGGGACACGGGCTTTTTGACCCTGCGCCGTGAAGACGACGTAGTGCACGGCCCCGGCGTGCTCGACATGAAGTCGGGCCTTTGCACGATCATCTTCGCCTGCGAGGCGCTTCACGCCCTGGCGCCGGCGCAGCTGGCCGCGCTCCCGCTGCGCTTCGTGCTCAACAGCGACGAAGAGGTCGGCTCGCCGAGCTCGCGCGCGCTGCTCGAGCGCCTGTCGGCTCGGGCCTCGGCGGCCATGGTCTTCGAGGGCGGTCGCGCCGAGGACAAGGTCATCACGCGGCGCAAAGGCGGCGGCATGTTCGAGTTCGAGGCCAAGGGCCGGGCGGCCCACGCGGGGAACCATCACGCCGAGGGCCGCAACGCCATCCACGCGCTGGCCCGCTTGATCCCGCGGATCGAGGCGCTCACCGACTACAGCCGCGGCGTGACCCTCAACGTGGGCCTGATCCGCGGCGGCACGGCCAAGAACACCGTGCCCGAGTCGGCGACTTGCGTCGTGGACACCCGCTTCGAGACGGTGGCCGACGCCGACGCGGTGGTCGAAGCCCTGCACGCGCTGGCCCGCGATCCCTGGGCGGGCATGGACGACATGCCCGAGGCGCTGCGCGAGGTCGAGATCGAGATCCGCGGGGGCGTCACGCGGCCCCCGATGGAGGCGAGCGCCGCGTCGCAGCGCCTACGCGAGGCCTATGAAGGCCACGCCGCCGCCGCCGGCTTGAAGATCGGCGAAGCGCCGCTGCAAGGCGGGGGCTCGGACGCCAACTTGTTGGCGGCCTGGGGCGTCCCCTCGATCGACGGCCTCGGCCCCTACGGCAAGCACTTTCACCGCACCGACGAGTTCAGTCACCTGAGCTCGCTTCGGATGCGCACGGCCGC
>JAUIJR010000738.1 GCA_030431075.1 Polyangia bacterium
GGTCGTGGGCGTCGGGGACGGTGTCGTTGGCGGTGTCGCCCTTGGGCTTCCACTGGTGCGCGCCGGCGGGGCTCTTCGTCAGCTCCCACTCGTACTCGAACAGGTTCTCGAAGTAGCCGTTGTCCCACTGGATCGGGTTCTTGGTCCAGGCGCCTTCGAGGCCGCTGGTGATCGTGTCGACGCCCTTGCCGCTGCCGTGCTTGCACGACCAGCCCAGGCCCTGCTCCTCGAGCGCGGCGCCCTCGGGCTCGGCGCCGACCAGCGCGGCGTCGCCGGCGCCGTGGCACTTGCCGAAGGTGTGACCGCCGGCGATCAGCGCGACCGTCTCCTCGTCGTTCATCGCCATGCGCGCGAAGGTCTCGCGGATGTCGTGCGCCGCGGCCTTGGGGTCCGGGTTGCCGTTGGGGCCCTCGGGGTTGACGTAGATCAGGCCCATCTGGACCGCGGCCAGCGGCTTGTCCAGGTCGCGCTCACCGCTGTAGCGCGCGTCGCCGAGCCAGGTCGTCTCGGGGCCCCAGTAGATGTCCTCCTCGGGTTCCCAGACATCCGCGCGTCCGCCGGCGAAGCCGAACGACGGCAGGCCCATCGACTCGATCGCGACCGTGCCGGCGAAGATCATCAGGTCGGCCCACGACAGCTTGCGGCCGTACTTCTGCTTCACCGGCCAGAGCAGGCGCCGGGCCTTGTCGAGGTTGGCGTTGTCGGGCCAGCTGTTGAGCGGCGCGAAGCGCTGGGTGCCCGAGCCGCCGCCGCCGCGCCCGTCGTGGACGCGGTAGGTGCCGGCGCTGTGCCACGCCATGCGGATGAACAGCGGACCGTAGTGCCCGTAGTCGGCGGGCCACCAGTCCTGGGAGGTCGTCATCACCTCGATCAGCTCCTGCTGGAGCACGTCGAGGTCGATCGACTCGAACGCCTCGGCGTAATCGAAGTCGTCGCCCATCGGGTTGGTCGCGGGCGCGTGCTGGTGCAGGATCTTGAGGTTCAGCTGGTTCGGCCACCAGTGCTGATTGGCCGTGCTGCCGACCGCGGTGTGGGAGTGGCCCATCACCGGGCACTTGCCGGGGCTCGTCATGCCGTCGTGTCTCCGTCGCTTGGCGTCGTAGGGGGCTGGCTGGAATCTACAGGAGGCTAGCAGCTTGCTGGACATTGTCCAGTTTGGTCTGGCCCCGCGCTCGCATTGAAGCATGCCGACCGGAGCTAGCTCGCGCTCGTCCTCTGGTGTGTGACAGCCGTCGCCCAAAGGGGCGAAATCGCCCGCGCCTCGAACCGTGATGGTGCAGGATCGCACGTCGCCTCGGCTCTAGTACCCGTAGAAGCCCTTCTCGCGTCTGGCACGACGATTGCAGCCCGTCGGGCATGGCTACCAAGAAACGCGATTACCGGCCCAATGTCCCCTACCTGCTGACCCAGCGCTTCGGCAACGGCGTGCGCTGGCTCGACTCGCCCACGCTGAGGGCGCTGTTGATACGCCTGATGATCTTCGCCGCCGCGCGCGCGAGGGTCGCCGTGCTGGCCTTCGTCATCGTCGGCAACCACATCCACGTCGTGCTCTCGCAGCGCATCCCGGGCGCACACGACCGCACCGAAGGCATCGCGCCCTTCATGCGCA
>JAUIJR010000739.1 GCA_030431075.1 Polyangia bacterium
GGGACGGTCACCAACATCGGCAGCTACTCGGTCTACGTGACCACGCCCGGCGGCACGCGCCACGACTACCTGCACGGGGACAACGTCAGCGTCTCGAGCGGGCAGTCGCTCACGCGAGGGCAGCGCATCAACCGGGTCTCCAACGAGTTCGGCGGGACGCCGACCACCTACCACCTCCACTACAACTTGCGTCAAGACGTCGCGGGCGTGGGCACGGTCTACGTGCCCCCCTACATGTCCTTGATCCAAAGCTACGAAGACCTGATGGGCTTCGGCAACGTGGCACCGACGGGCGCGCTGCTCGAAAACGGCTGCGAGGCGATCCGCGGTTGGGCCTGGGACGAGGACACGCCGGCCGCCGCGATCAACGTGCGCGTGGCCTTCGACGGCGCGGTCGGGGATCCATCGGCCACGGTGGTCGAGCTGGTGGCCGATCAATACGAGGCCTCGATCTGCGGCGCCCTCGGCAGCTGCGAACACGCCTTCGTGCTCGACGTGCCGCTGAGCTTGCGCGACGGGCAGACCCACTCCGTACGGGTCTACGCCGAAGACGATGACGGCGGCGGCTTCGTCGAGCTCGTCGATCAAGCCGGTGACTTCAGCTGCAGCCCGCCGGCCCTGCCCGGCGGCGAGCGACGCCTGCTCAGCGGGCCCGAGGCGGTGGCCGCGTGGAGCTTGTCGCCTTTTTGGGACATGGCCATCGTCGACGACCCGACCTTGCAGATGTACCCGCAAGGCCCGATGTGGCTCGACGCCCCCGTCTTGGTTCAAAGCGACCTCGACCCGGCGACGACCTGGCTGATCGACGGCGGCTACCGACGCGCCGTCAGCGATCTCGCGGCCACGAACTGGGAGCTCGACTTGGGCACGGTCATGATCTGGCCGGACGCCAGCGTGGTCGGCGTGCCCCAGGGCCCCGCCTTGCGCGACGCCCCCCTGATGATCTCGACCGACGGCCTGAGCATCTACGTCGTCGACGCCATGATCTGCCCCCTCGACGATCCCGAGTGCGACGACGACACGGGCATGAGCGACACGGGCGAAGCCGGCAGCGGTGGCGAAGCCGGCGAAGGCGAAGTCGGCAGCGACGGAAGCTCCGTGACCGACTCCGTGACGGGATCCGAGACCGGCGCCGAAGGCCTCGACGTCAACGGAGACGACGACAAGGGCTGCGCCTGCAACGGGACGGGCGGCGGCCGCCAAGCGGGCGTGCTGCTGCTCTTGGGCTTGCTCGGACTTCGCCGCCGGCGACCTCCAGGCCGAAAATAAGGATCACAACGAGGCGATGGCGTCGGCGACGAGCTCGGGCATGTCTCGGATCTCCGAAGACTGCTCGAGGTGGATGAAGCGGCCGTTGGTCGCGCTGGGATTGAGGTCGCAGGCGTCGGGACTTCCGTTGACGGCGCGGCCTTGGGTGTTGGTCGTCCCGCACTTGAGCACGCGCAGCGTCGCGCCGGGGTAGTCGTTGCAGGTCGTGACCATCTCGCTGGGGAAGCTCGCAGCGAGCGCCGTGGCGAGGCGAGCGACGAGGGCGTCGGCATCGCTGGGGTCGTCGCTGCCGTCCGACAAGCTGATCCCCGCGTCCGACATCCCGTGCACGCTCAGCA
>JAUIJR010000233.1 GCA_030431075.1 Polyangia bacterium
AGGCCGGCCGCGGCGGGAGCTCGGCCGCCGGCCAGCGAAAGTCGGGGCGGCGCGCGTGGGCATGGGCGCGACCGTGTGCGTCTTCGATCTGGGCTTCGAGGCAGGAGCTGGCCAAGCGCAGCAAGGGCGTCCGCTCGAGACCGTGCGACTTGAAGCGTAGGGGGAGCTCGCCGCGCACGAGGGCAGGGACCAAGGTCGCCGAGACGACGGCTTCAAAGACGAAGAGGGCGACCAAGGCCCGGCGCCAGCCCGAGCCGAGCCGCGGCCAGCCCCGCGCGAGGCAACCTTGGCCCCACGCGGCGGCGAACAAACTCGCCGCGAGCACAAAGACCGCCGCGGGCCCGATCGATCCCCACAAAGAGGCGAGGACCCCCTCGTGATCGCCCTGGGCGTCGACCAAGTCCACCAAAGCGCAGGTCACGAAGTCTCCCTCCTCGTGGAAGTAGGCGAAGGCCAGCGCGCAAAAGACCGCGTGCACCCACACCGAGATGTCGACGCCGAGCTGGGCCCAGGCCCGGCGCTTGGCACTCGAGCCGGCGAAGGCTTGCGTCCACAACCAGGCGAGCCCGGCGAGCCCGAGCGCGACCCAAAGCTCGCGCCCCCACAAAAAGAGGGCGGCGCGTCCGAGCAGCTGCACGGTCCACTCCACCTGGGCGGCATCGCGCAGATCCACGAGCACCATGCCCGCCTTGGCGACCAGGGCCGGGAGCAAGTAGGCGAACAAGAAGCGGGCGAAGCTGGGCTCGAGAGACGTGGCGGCGGGGGAGGGACTGGAACGAGGGGGGGACGCAGACATGCAAGCCAATCGAGGGCGAGGGATTGGAGGTATGTCTCGCCGCTCATCGAGGTGGGTGGCCGCGTTCGAGCACTTTTGTGTCGAGCGTGCGCCGGGGGCCACGGAGTCGTAACCTGCAGCGGTGCTGGCGCCCCTCGCCTTGTTCGGTCAACTCCTCGTGGGGGGGCCGGCCGAGGCCAGTTCGGGCGCGGCCGGGCCCCGGGTGGACTGGCGCGACGACGGCGAATGTCCCCAGATGGCGGAGCTCCCGGGCCGCGTCGAGGCGCTGCTGAGCGCCTCGGAGTTGGAGACCGAGGGCCTCGAGGTGCTCGCCGAGATGCACGCGCGCCGCAACGGCTTCGAGCTGCGCATGGAGTTGCGCCTCCCCGACGCCGAGCCGGAGATCCGTGAGCTTCGGGGTCCGCGCTGTGCCTCCTTGGTCGACGCGGGCGCGTTGATGATCGCGCTGGCGGTGGATCCTCTGGTCCTCGATCACCTGCTCGAGCCACCGGCGACGGCCGCCCCGCAGATCGAGGGCCTGGCCGTAGATCCGGTCGCCGTGAGTCCGGCCCCGCGCGTCGAGCGGCCCATCGCATCGGGAGCGGGAGAGGGGAGCGAGCCGGAGCGGGCCGAGCTCGACCCGCGTCGCTCGCCCCCCGCGTCGACCCCCCGCGATGGCGCCGACGCGCACCGCGTTCGCCTCGCGCTGCGCAGCTCGCTGGGCTGCTGTGTCACGCCCTCGCTCAACTTTGGACTCGCCGGGGGCGTGGGCTGGCTCTTGCGCCCGCGCTGGCTGCTCGAAGTCGGAGCGCGCCACGCCTTTCGCCGCGTGCAGGTGCTCGAAGGGGAGACCGGTGGCATCGGGGTCTCGAGCACGGCCGCCCGGATTCGTGCCTGCGTGCGCGGCACGCCCGAGGGCGCGTCGATCGAGTGGTTGGCCTGCGCCGGGGGCGAAGGCGGCGTCCTCGTCGGCCGCTCCAGCGACGTCACTCCCCGCATGCAGCGCACCGTGGGCTGGGGGGCGGCGCTCGTCTCGGCGGGGCTCCGGTGGCCGGCCGAGGGCCGGGTCGCGCTGGCCGTCGACCTCGAAAGCTGGGTGCCCTTCGATCGCGTATTCTTCAAATTTCCGCAGGTTACGGGGGTCTACGCGCCCGAGTGGGTGGGCGTGCGCGTCGCTTTGGGCGCGGATCTGAGATTTGGCCGACCCGCGACACAAAAAGGCCGACGGGCGGCCACCAAGTCCTAATGGTGAACGCTCTCGCACAGGGATGGCCCCCCGAAGGCCCCAAAGAGTCGCCCGAAGCGGGCGGGGTCAGCGATGCCGAGCTGGCGCATTGGTACGAGGTGCACCTGGCCTTTGTGTGGCGCACCTTGCGGCGTCACGGAGTCGACGAGCCCGATCTCGAAGACGCCGCCCAAGAGGTCTTCATCGTGGCGCATCGTCGGCGCGAGGATTTCGAGGGGCGCGCGGCGCCGCGGACCTGGCTTTATGCCATCGCCCGCCGGGTCGCCGCCGACGACCGCCGCGGCCGTGCCCGTCGCGCCCGTCGAGAGCAGGCCTTCGCCACCCGCGAGGGCATCTTGCGCGGCGCGCAACGCCGCGGCGCGCGACAGCACCCCGACGCGTGGATCTTCTTGGAGAGCTTTTTGGAGAGCCTCGAAGACGAGCTGCGCGAAGCCTTCGTCTTGTTCGAGCTCGAGGGCCTGCGCGGTCACGAGGCGGCCGAGCTCACCGGACAAAAGGCCAACACCTTGTACGCGCGACGTCGCCGGGCGCGGGCGCGCTTTGCCGAGGCCTTGGCCGCCAGCGAGGTCGACCGCGAGGCCCTCGGCGAGCTCACCCGCGAGCGCGAAGAGGTGCCCCGAGAGTCCAAGGCCCGCGTCGCCTCGGTATTGCCCTTCATGCTGCCCGCCATGGCCCCGGTCGAAGTTGCGGCGCCGCTCGAGGGCGCCGCGCTCAGCGGCGGTCTGAGCAGCGCGAGCACGTCGGCGTGGTCGGTGGCCTTGGCCTCGGCCGCAGCCACCGCCTTGTTGGTGGGGATCGCAGCCGGTGTGGTGCGCTCGCGCGACGAGGCGCCGCCGGTGGCCGTCGAGACGGCAGGCGACGCTGGACAGTCGAGCCCGGCTTCCGAGTCGCCGACCGCTGCCCCCACGCCCGTCGCGCCCGCGCCCGCGCCTGCGCTCGCGCCTTTGGCTGGAGGAACGCCCGAAGCCACAGCCCAATCAAGCCCCGACGCCGCTCCCGCAGCCCGGCCCGAAGCGCCGCTCGCCGATCCCATCGAAGCGGAGGTCGAGGCCCAGCGTCGCGCGCGTGAGCGCCTGAGCCAAGGCGACGCCGGGGGCGCGCTGGCCGAAGCCGAGACCTACTTGCGCGATTACCCGCGTGGGCGCTTCGTGCTGCCCACGAAACTCCTCCGCATCGAAGCGTTGTGTGCGTTGGGCCGACACGCCGAAGGGCGTGGGCAAAAAGCCATGCTCCTCGACGACCCGCGCACGGACGCACGCACACGCGCTGCGCTCGAGCGCGTGTGCGTCGACGCAAACTAGCGGGGCCGACTCAGGCGCGCGCGTTTTTTTCGCCGAGCACGGTGACCACCGCGCGCGACATGAACTGATTGACCGGGCCTCCGAACAAGGCGGCGCCGACCCGACGGCCGAGGCGCGAGTTCATGACCCGCACAAAGGCCTCGCCCGCGAGGAACTTGGGCACCATGCTGGTCTGCAGCGCGCGCTTGTACTTGCGCTGGCCCAGGGTCGAAAAGCCGGTCGCACGGTCGAAGTGACGGGCGACCAACTCGGCCGCGAGCACGCCACTCTCCATGGCGAAAGAGATGCCCTCGACCGTGCCGGGGCTGACCAGGCGCGCCGCCTCGCCGATGAAGATGCGACGGTGGTCACCCAGGTTGCCGATCCGCGTGGTCACGGTGGCGGGGTGACCCATCCACTTGCCGATCTGCTCGGCGTCTTTGAGACCGAGGCCGAAGTGCTGGTCCAAGATGTCTTGGAAGAGGGCCTTGAGCTGCTTGGCGGCGTCGGCTTCTTCGGGGATGGTCAGGCCGACGTTGACGGTGCCGTCGAGCTCGGGGAAGGACCAGGCGTAGTAGCCCTCGAGGCGCTCGTCCCAGGCCATGATGGCCTCTTCTCGAGGGAGGTGGGTGTCCTGCCACCAGCCCATGATGGTGCGGATGCCGGTGCGCGGGCGGGTCTCGTCCGAGAAGCGAGAGGGGGAGCCGTTGGCGAAGACCACCAGGTCGGCCTCGATCTCCTCGTCGACGGTCTTGACGCCGCAGACGCCTTTCTCGTTTTCGAGCACGTCGATGACCTTGACGTTCTCGCGCATCTCGACGCCCTGCATCATCGCCTCGCGGCACAAGGTGTGGTCGAACTCGACGCGGGGCACGACCCACGCGCCCTTGCCTCCACCGCGGACGACGACGTCCTTGCGCGAGGGGCCGCGTGCGATGAGCCCCTTGATCTCGCCGTGACGCGGCGCGAAGCGCTCGAGCAGCTCCATGTCTTTGAGCACCTCGAGCGCGTGAGGCGAAAGGCCGCTGCCGCACACCTTCACGCGCGGGTAGCTCGACTTGTCGAGCAGGAGGACCTCGGCGTCCGTGCGGCGGGCCAAGGTGAGCGCGAAGCTCGAACCGGCCGGGCCGGCACCGACGACGATGACCTTGGGGCGGGTCTTGGGCGCGTTCACGGAGTTGGACATCGCCGCACTGTTAGCGCGGAGACGAAAGCGGCGAAGGCGACCCAGATCACTCACCCGATCACTTGCCGGTTCACTCACCGGTTCACGCACGCAGCTTCGGGGCGGAGGCGGTGAGCCGCATCACCGGCCTTGCCAAAGCCGATGGGCTCAGCGGCCGCCCGGCTTTTTGGGACGGGGGCGATGGCTGCCGGCGGGAGACGGCGTTCGCCCGGCCGCGAGCTCGAACAAGCTGAGCTGATGCAAGGTGCTCGGAGCGCGCCCCGCGGCCAGGTCGCGACGCGCTTGGGCCTCGAGCAAGATGCGGATCCCCGCGTGGCAGCTTTGGCAGCCCGTGCCCGCTTCGCAGCGCTCGCCGACCTCGGCCACCGTCCGGGCGCCGGCCGAGATCGCCGTCTCGACCTCGGCCTCGCTGACGTTGAGGCAGCTGCACACCGTCGGGGACACGGCGACTTTGTAGCAGCAATGCGCGGGCGGGCCGCGCGGGCCGCGAAGGGGGAGGCAATTTCGCGTGCAAGTCCCCGCGCGCGCGGCCGAAAGGTGGGGCGATGCAGGGGACAAACAGCCGCGCCCGCCCTGTGCTGGGCCCCCGAAGGCGCGGCGACGCGAAGCCCGCGCCGAGACTTGATGCCGACGGCCGCGGGGCCTACAAGGTCCTTCCTCGTGCCCCGCGGGCGGCGAGGCGATCCCCGACCATGCGCATCGTCCAAAAATACGGCGGCACTTCGGTGGGCTCCTTGGCCCGGATCCGCGCGGTAGCTCAGCGCTGCATGGAGACCAAAGCCGAGGGGGACAACGAGCTGCTGGTGGTGGTTTCGGCCATGGCCGGCGAGACCGATCGCCTCATCGCCATGGCCAATCGACTGCTCGACGGCGGCGAAGGGCGGGGCGACAGCTTGGCCGGGCAGGCCTGGGTCGCACCCAAGCGCAGCGGCAACGCGAGCTACGAGCGCGAGCTCAGCCAGCTCATCTCCACCGGCGAGAAGGTCTCGGCCGCGATGGTGGCCATGGCCATCAACGAGATGGGCGGCCAGGCCGTGTCCATGGTGGGTCACCAGCTCGGCTTGCGCACCGATCGCCGCTTCACCAACGCGCGCATCCAGGCCATCGAGTCGGAGCGACTCGAGCGAGCCTTCGAGCGCGGGCAGATCGTCGTGTGCGCCGGCTTTCAGGGCATCGATCCCGAGGGCAACATCACCACCTTGGGGCGCGGCGGCTCGGACACCTCGGCCGTGGCTCTGGCGGCGGCGGTCAAGGCCGACGTCTGTGAAATTTTGACCGACGTGGACGGGGTGTTCACCACCGACCCGCGCATCGTGCCGAACGCCCGCAAGCTGCGGCGCATCGCGCACGAAGAGATGATCGAGCTGGCGAGCTTGGGGGCGAAGGTGCTGCAGATCCGCAGCGTCGAGTTCGCCATGAAGTACGGCGTGGCGCTGCACGTGCGCTCCAGCCTCAACCGCAACGAAGGAACTTGGATCGTGGCCGAAGATCGCGACATGGAATCGGTGGTCGTCCGGGGCGTCGCCCTCGACCGCAACGAAGCAAAAGTCACCCTGACCGACTGCCCGGACGTTCCCGGCACGGTCTCCACCATCTTCCAGACCCTCGGCGGGGCTGGGATCGTGGTGGACATGATCATCCAAAACGCCAGCCGCAACGAGCGGACCGACGTCACCTTCACCGTCCCCGAGTCGGAGCTCGAGCGCGCGGGGGAGCTGCTGCGCGAGCTGCCCTTGCTGACCAACGCGGGCACCGAGATCCTGACGGACCGCGACATCTGCAAAATCTCGATCGTGGGCGTCGGCATGCGCACCCACGCCGGCGTGGCGGCCAAGGCCTTCGCCGCCTTGGCCGAAGAGGACATCAACATCCAGATGGTCTCGACCTCGGAGATCAAGGTCTCGGTCGTCGTCGAGGAGCGCTACGGCGAGCTGGCCTTGCGTGCGCTCCACGACGCTTTCGTATTGGACGCGGCGCCCAAATGAGCCGCGCACGCCGGCGCGAGGGCAGCTTGGATCTGGCCGCCTCGTTGCTGTGCGTGCTGCTCGGCGGGCTGCTGTGGGACTTGGGCCGGGGGCCCGGGCCAGCGCTGGAGGGGGTCTCGTGTCCCGTCCCGGTGGAGCTGGACGGGCGCTTGGACTGTGAGGGCGACACGCTGGGTCTACGGGCCGGCGACGCCCTGCACGAGGGCCGCCGGGCCCGCATGGCCCCGGCGTGGATCGAGGCCCTGCAGCTCGATGTCGACGTCAACCGGGCGAGCGAGGCCGAGCTGGCGACCCTGCGCGGGGTCGGGCCGGTATTGGCCCGACGGATCGTCGAGGGCCGTCCCTATCGCGACCTGGTCGAGCTCGACGAGGTGCGGGGCATCGGGCCCAAAAAACTCGCCGCCATCGCGCCGCGGCTGCGCTTTGGCCCGATGAACTGAGTCCGGCCGCGCGTGGCCGGCCGCCGCCTCGAGGCTCAGCCGGCCTCGGCCAGCGCCTCGTCGTCGCCCTCGGCCACGGCCGCGTCGTTCTCGGCGCTGGGCGGCGTACCGATCGGATAGTCGATCAGCGTCCGCATCTCGGCGACCACGGCCACGTCGCGCTCGGCGCCTTCGTCGACGAGGGTCACCACACCCGGCGCTTCGAAGACCAGGGTCTTGCTCTTGCCGGGGGCGAGCTCGACGGTCTGCTCGATGCCCGGTCCCTCGATCGCCAGGCTCACCGCCTCGCCCTCGTAGTTGTGAAGGCGCAGCCGCGGCTCTCGTTGCGGCAAGCGCCGGACCTTGTAGGGGTAAAAGGCAGTGAGGTCGGCCTCGAGGGTGGCCAAGCGGGCGCCGAAGCCCGGCATGCGCAGGGGATCGAGCTGCGCGTACTCCTCTTGGTAGCGCGCGCGGCACCACGCGAGCTCGGCGAGGGCCTCACCAACGCGCGTCGGCGTGCCTTGGGGGTAGGCGATGGTGCCGGCCTTTTGCAGGCTACGACGCTCGCCTCGGTTCAACTCGTCGATGGGGGTGGCGGCCAAGATCTCGGCGCGGACCAGGCGGACCTCGAGCAGGTCCGGGTACTCCTTGCCCGCTTCGAAAAGCTCGACCTGGGCGGCCTCGATGTCACCTTCGGCCAACAAGCGCTGCGCGCGGCTGCTGCGGATGATCGCGTGCACGCGCGTCCAATGCTCTCGCTCGCGCGGGATGTTCTCCATCATCTGCTCGGCGATGGCGTGGTCGACGACGGACATCGCCAGGACCGCCTGGTAGCGCAACAAGGGGTGCTCGGGTTCGATCTTCAGCGCTTCGGTGAGCAAGATGGCGGCGTCACGGGCCTCGCCGATCGACATCAGATGATGCGCGTGGCGGCTGTACAAGGCGAGCAGCTCCTCGCGGAAGGGGGCGAGGGCTTTGGCGTCGAGCCCCGCTTCGGCCTCGGCCAGGGCCACGATGCCCAAGTCGAGCCCGCGGCGGTACTCCTCGTGCTCTTGGTACATGGCGGCGACGTCCATCTCCAAGTCGAGGTGGGCGTGCTCGCGGGCGGGGCCATCGAGGGCCACCCGCGGATCCGGTAGGGACAAGGCCAGCTCGACGGCGTCGAAGTGATGCTGCGCGGCGGCCAGCAAGGCCAGGTCGCGCCGCTCGACGAACCACAGCTCTTGCATCGTCGTGTTGGGGGCCGCGATCAGGGGGCCGGCTTGCTGCAAGGCCTGGGCGGCCGCGAGGGCGCTGCCGTGGCCGCCGACGGTGTACATCTCGGAGATGTCGATGAGCACGCCGGGGGCGGGCTCGACGGCGAGGGCCTTTTGGTAGTCCTCGTTGGCACCCGCGTAGTCCGCGTTCGCCATGCGTTGACGACCCCGCTGCTCGTAGACCTCGGCGACCTGGGTCCCGCAGCTTCCGCAGCCGGGGTTTTCTTCGAGCACGCGGATGGCCTCGTCGAACTGCCGGTCGAGCTCGAGGGCCCGGCCCAGCCCCATGCGGGCGCGATGGTTGTCGGCGTCGCGGGAGAGCAGTTCACGGTAGATGGCGACCGCCGCCGGGCGGTCTTGGTCCAGGAGGTCGCGCGCGCGTCGCAGGGCCAGCTCGTCGAGCTCGGCCTGCGCCCGACCGGCGTCCTCGGGGT
>JAUIJR010000002.1 GCA_030431075.1 Polyangia bacterium
GGGTTCCGAGGTCTGCGGGCAGTGTCACTCGGCCTCGCTGTCGACGGACGACGAGGCCTGGTTGCGACGCGGCAGCGGCTACCTCGCCGGCGGAGCGCTCGAAAAGGCCCTGCGCATCGTTCGACATCCGGCACGCGCCGACCAACCCTGGATCGAGGACACCCTCGATGGCGATCCCGACTACTTGGCGGGGCGCTTTTGGGGAGACGGCATGATTCGGATCTCCGGGCGAGAGTTCAACGGCACGCGCGAGTCGCCCTGCTGGCAGGACCCCGACTTCGGCTGCATGAGCTGTCATGAGCTGCACGGCGAGGAGGTCGTCGACCAGCTCAGCGAGGTCGGGCGCGGCGACCAGGCCTGCTTGCAGTGTCACGGGTCGATCGGCGAATCCCTCGCCACGCACACCCGCCACGATCTGGCCGGTGAAGGCAGCCGCTGCGTCAACTGCCACATGCCGCCGACCACCTACGGCTTGCTCAAGGGGATCCGCAGCCACGAGATCTCGGTCCCCAGCGTCGAAGAGAGCGTCGACTACGGCCGACCGAACGCCTGCAACATCTGCCACCTCGATCGCGATCTGGCCTGGACGGCCGACGCGCTGCGCGAGGGCTGGGGCTTGGTCGCCGAGGCACCGCCCAAGGACGAGACGCCCATCGGCCTGCGTTGGTTGGTCTCCGGGGACGCGGGGCAGCGGGCGCTCGCCGCCTGGTACTTCGGCTGGGGACCGGCGCGCGGGACCGTGGGCGAGGACTGGATGGCGCCTTGGCTGGCGGCGGCCCTCGAGGACGAGTACGCGGCCGTGCGCTGGATCGCCTTGCGTTCCTTGCGATCGATCCAGCCCGACGCGCCGCCGGCGTGGACGCTCGCGGTCCCGGCCGGGGACGCAGCCGCGGCCCGCCCCGGTGCGCGCGCCCTGATCGAGGACTACATGTCCGCCATGGACGGCGGCGAGACGCCCTCGCCCCTGCGTTTCGAAGAAAGTCGTCTGGCCCGCTTGCGAGCCGAGCGCGACGAGAGGATCGTCGACCTGCGTGAGTGAGCCGAGCCCAGGGACGCCCGCGAGCTTGCGACGCACCCACCTGCGTTGGGGATGGAGCGCGTTGGCGACCTTCGTCGCCATGGGGCTCGTGCTCGAGAGCCTGCACGGCTTCAAGGTCGGGGCCTACCTCGACGTCGACCACGAGACCCGCCGGCTCATGTGGCGTCTCGCCCACGCGCACGGCACCTTGATCGCCTTGGTGCAGCTGGCCTTTGCCTCGAGCCTCGGGGACGAGGCAAAGGTGGGCGGCCGGCCGGGCCGCGGAGCTTCGCTCGCGCTGCGCGTGGCCCAAGTCGCCTTGCCCCTGGGTTTTTTCTTGGGCGGGCTTTGGCACCACGGGGGAGATCCGGGCCTCGGCATCTTGCTCGTGCCCGTCGGGGCAGTGGCCCTATTGTGGGGTGTCGCCTCGATCGCGGCCGCGCAGTGGCGCAAGTGATCGCAGCCGGCTTTCCTTGTCTATGATGCGGGCGATGTCCGCTCCGCGTCCCCTCCATGGAGTTTTGACTCTCGCTTGCGTCCTCGCCCTCGGCGGATGCAACAAAGAAGGTGAGAGCAGCAATGCGCCGGCGAGCGCGGCCAAGGCCGAGCCGGCCGACGCGGTCGAGGCCGCCGTCGATGACCTGCTGAAGCGACTGGCCGCCGGCGACTACGCCAAGATGAAGGAGATCACCGCCGGCGCGCTGAGCGAGGACCTCTCGCCCGCGGCCTACGAGGACCTCTCACAGATCGTCGCCTGGCTCGGTTGGGTCGAAGAAAAACAGCAGGTGCAAGAGGACGTCCCCCTCGAAGGCGGCGGGACCCGGCGAACCTACGAGATTCAGTTCGAAAAAGAGGAGGTCGTGCTGGAGACCTCGGTGCTCCCCGACGGCAAGGTGATGGGCTTTCACTTCTCCGGCGACGGCTTTTACCGCGCCGAGCACGGCGTCATCGCCGACCAGTACCAGGTGTTCAAGGTCTACGACTTTCACTGGACCGAGCCCGACGGCACCAAGGTCGCCATCGAGACGCCGCGCAAGAGCACGACCGTCAGCTACCACCTGGTGGTGGGGGGCATCGAGGCCTTCGCCGGCCAACACCACATCAAGGTGTCCAAGAGCCTCAAGGACGACTCCGGGCAAGAGCTGCTCGTCGAGCCGATCGAGTACGACGTGCAGTTCTCGGAGAACGCCGAGGGCATTCCCCGCGGAGAGATGACCGGTGAACTCGACGTCCCGGGGCCGGGTCGCTACGAGCTGATCATGGTCTTGCGCGACGACATCGCGGTCATCGAGACCGAATACCGCGTGAACTTCGAAGTCAAACCCTGAGGCCCGCGGGGCTCAGGGCCTGCGACCATGGCGTGAGAACTGCCAGGGGCCACTGAGCTCCTCGATCTCCCGAGGGCCCTCCTGCCAGTCGAAGCGCGCGAGTCGCTCGCGCGTGAAGGGGGCTTCGCCGAGTTGCGCGGGGGGCAGGGGGCGCCCCTCGTAGACGGACAAGGCGAGCTCGTCGACGAGGCCACGCGCGTGGGCGCCCGAAGAGATGCCCGGTCCCGCTTCGATCGACACGAGGCGGCTGCCGAGCTCCCGATGCAGCCAAGCGAGTACCCCCTCGAGCCCTGGCGTCTCGAAGGGGAGGACGCGAAGTCCCGCGTGGGAGGGCACGCGGCGGGCCGCGGCCTCGCCGGTGGCGAGGAGCACGGGGGCGTGGGCCCATGCGCCCGCGATGAGGGGATGGCTCGGATCGACGGCGCCGCTGCGGCTCATCACCACGACGCGGGGCGGCGAGGCGTCACCGCGTCGCGCCCCTCTCCACGCGCGCAAGTCGGGGGCCAGGGGACCGCGCAAACTGAAGTCGAGCTCGGGCTCGTCACGCAGCAGTTGCCCCCCGATGACGATGACGTCACAGCGCGCGCGGGCGAGCTGCAGCGCAAAAAAATCGTGCGGGCTGCGAGGGCTCCCCGCGCCGATCTTCACCGTGGCGAGATCCGACCCGCGACGCGCGAGGGCGGTGACGTGGAGGACCCGCGGCCGCGCGGCGCGAGGCTCGTCGGCCGCCGTGGGGCCCAAGAGGCTGCATTGGGGCCCATAAAGCCGCTCAATCCACGCATCGACGCGCGAGGGGGCGGCGGCGTCGAGCGGGGGACGGGGCATCGGCATCGTCATCGGCGGCGGGAGCTGCGTTGATCGGCCCGGAACCGGGCTTCGACGGGGGAGGAGAGCCGGGGCGTAGGCGAGCCCACCGGCCCGGGCCGACGGCGTTATAGTCTGCCCATGTTCCCGTCTGCTCGCCAGCTTCTCCTCGCGTCCGCGTGCACGGGGCTCCTACTCGGGGCCGGCTGCAAGAAGAACGCGAAGTCCGATACGCAAAACGCCGACGACGCCTCGACCCACATGATGGATCACGAGGGCGTGCCCTGGGTCTTGGTCGACAAGTTCCAGCACGACGACCGTGGCGGTCTACTCGCCGTGGCGCTCGAAGACCTCAACGACGAACTCACCCCGACCGCCTTCGAGGACATCGCCAAGGTCATCAAGTGGCTCGGGCCGCTGCAAGAGGTGCTCGAAGACGAGGTCGACGAGCAAGCCGCCGGCTCGCGCTACACCTACGAGCTGCACTTCGAAAAGGGCGTGGTCCACCTCTCGGTCACCATGCTCGCCTCGGGCGAGTTGGTGAACTTTCACTTCGAAGGCGACGACTTCATCGCCGCTGAGCACGGCGCACTCGACGATCGCTACGCCAAGTTCAAGATCTACGACTTCAAGTGGGTCGACGAGCTCGGAAATCAAAACCCGAACGGCAACACCCTCAAGGCCGGACGCATCGACTACCGCATCATCGTCGGCGGTCTCGAGGCCGAGCTTGGCGAGCATCACCTGACCTTCGAGAAGATCGTGACGGATCGCGGGGGGAGCGAGCTGGTCCACGAACCCATCGAGTTCGATCGCAAGTTCGAGACCAACGCCGAGGGGATTCCGCGCGCGCGCTTGCACATGTTCGTCAATCTTCCCGAGGTCGCGCCGGGGGAGTACGACTTGACCTTGAAGATCTCCGACAACCTCTCGGGCTCCGAGCTCGAGCACAAAGAGCACTTCGTCATCGCCAAGTAGCGCGAGTAGCGGGTCCGAGATGTACCTCGAGCGCCTCCATCTGCAGGGACTCGGCCCTTTCGAGGATGTCGCGCTCGACTTCCTCGACGCGAAGGGCGATCCGCGCCGCGTGACCGTCGTCCACGGAGATGGCGGCACCGGCAAGTCGACCCTGGTGGCAGCGATCGAGAACACGCGCCCGGGGCACGCGATCAAAGGCGCGCTTTTTCGACAGGCGATGGCGGGGGCACAGGTCGCTGCTGCGTGGCGCGTGCACGAAGAAGATCCCGAGCGAGCTCATCGCCTGAGTGTGGTGACGCCGGGCGCCTCGCTCGACGGGCTCGACGAAGAGCGCGAGCGCTTGCGTCGGCGCGAGCAGGCCTACTTCGACAAGCTCGCCCAAGGGAGCGCGGGCTTTTTGGTGATGGAGTTCTCCGAGCACCGCAGCTTTCCCCGGGCGGCGATCGCGTTGCAGGATCCGGGGCGAGCCCTGCTGCGCCACGAGACCCGCCAGCCGGCCTACAGCGATCGCGGGCGCTTCGAGCTGACGCGAAAGATCAAGCAGGTGCTGGCCTACGCAGAGCTCGCGGGCGCCTTGTTGGGGGAGGGGAGTTTTGCCGGCGGCGAGGGCATGGATCCGCGTCGCTTGGGGGACGCCCTGCACGCGGGCTTGCATCGCCTCGAGCCGCTGACCCGACATCGCTACGCTGGTGTGGATCCCCTGAGCTTCGAGCCCCTCTTCGAGACGCCGGATGGGCGCCTTTGTCACTTCGACGAGATCGCCAAGCAGGTGCGCCACTTGGTCGCCTTCTTGGTGCTCGGGGCGCACGCCTTGTGGGTGCGGGCCGAGGGCCGGGACCCGCGCGAGGCGCAAGGCGTGATGATCATCGACGAGATCGAGCTGGGCTTGCAGCCGCGCGTCGCGGCCGGGGTGCTCGAGGCCCTGCGCGATGCGCTCCCCGCTGCCCAGTGGATCGCCACGACGAGCTCACCCATCGTTGCAGCGAGCGTGCCCGCGGACGCGCTTTTGGCTCTGCGCCGTTTGCCCGATCACGGCCGCGTCGAGCTGTACACCCACGAACTCGCGCGTACCCACTGAACGGTCGCCGAGTAGATCCGGCGAGAAAATGCGTCCGGCGCGGGCTGCGTTGGTGTTACGCCGGGTTATGATGGCGCACCCCCGATGAGCCCGATTCTGTCCTTGGTGACGGTGGTCGTGCTGGCCTTCATTTTGGGCCGCGCACTCGCCCCGTACACGGAACGCGCCTTTGGCAGCTCGCACGTCGAGTTCGTCTTCGTCGGCGTGTTGATCGGGCCTGCGATCCCGCCGGTGGTCTTCGACGCCGACTTGCTGACGGCCTTTCGGCCCTTCGTCTCGCTCTTGCTGGGGCTGCTCGCGTTCTCCGTCGGCTTGCGCCTGCGCACGGCCTTGCGCGACTTCGAGACCTTCGCGGCCGGTGTCTTCGCCTCCCTCGGGGTGGTGGTCGCCGTCGGTGGCGTGACCATCGGGATGGTGCAGTTCTTCGAGCCGGCCCTGCTCGACAGCGCCGAGCCGATCATCGATCTCCCCTTTTGGTACGACGGCGAGAACTTGTGGTCTCTGTGGATCTCGCCGCAGTCCCTGTGGCTCGGCTTGGTGATGGGGGCGGCGGCGGCGGTCTCGTCGTCGAGCGTGCTCAACTGGGCGCGGGCCAAGGGCTACGGCGGTGAGCGCACCTTGCAGTGGGTCGACGGCCTCGCCTCGGCCAGCCACGTCACGGCCATCGTCGTCTTTGGCGTGGCCTTGGCCGGCACCCAGGCCAACGCCACGGCCAGCGCGCTGGGGCTCACGGTCACCGAGTGGGCGGTCATCGCCGCCGGGGCCGGCGTCGCGTGTGGTGTGCTCTTCGGTGTCTTCATCGGCGACGAGGCGGAGGACAACCGCGTGCAGCTCGCCACCGTGGGCGCGGTCATCTTCGCTTCGGGCGTGGGCGAGGCGCTCGGCGTCTCGCCTTTGTTCGTGAACCTGGCCGCGGGCATGGTGATCGGCTTGACCTCGAGTCACGCGGATCGGGTGCGGCACGCGGTCGAGAACCTGCGAGATCCCATCGTCATCTTGCTGATGTTGTTCGCCGGGACCATGTGGTCCTTGCCGGCGGCCTGGGTGTGGTTTTTGGTGGTGGCCTACTTCTTGGTGCGCGTCGTGGCGCGCAAGGTCTTCACGCGCATCGCCGTCGACGCCTTCAGTCCGGCCGACATGCCGCGTGCGCGTGTCGGCGAGGGCCTGCTCTCCCAGGGCGTGCTGGGCGCGGCCATCGTCATCGGCTTCGCGCAGCAGTCGCCCGAGTTCGGCGCCCTGGCCACGACGACCGTCTTGGTCGGCATGCTCGGTGCGCAGCTCGTCGCGCCCGGGGCCTTGCGCCGCTACCTCGTGGACGCGGGCGGCGACGCGGAAGCGGCGAGCGAGCACGAAGACGACACGCAGGAAGAGGACGCGCACGAAGCCGATCCGGCCGCGAGCCCCGAGGGCGAGACGAGGAGTGAAGAAGAATGAGGACGCTGATCGCAGGGGCCGGGGACGTGGGCCGCTTCATCGCGGAGCGACTTTCGCAGCGCGGTGAGGTCATCATCTTGGACAACGACGAGCACGCGCTCGCCCGGGCCGAAGAGCAGCTCGACGCGCTGACCTTGCTCGGCGACGCCACCCACCGGGCCGTGTTGCGCCGCGCCGAGGTCCACCGCGCGGATGTCTTCGTGGCCGTGACGCGAGACGACGCGACGAACCTGGCCGCGGCGGCCTTGGCCGAGTCGCTCGGGGCCGATCGCACCATCGCGCGCGTCGACGACCCCGGCTTTTACGACGTGGAGTCCGGCATCGAGCGCAAGGTGCTGGGGGCCGACGCCCTGGTCTGCGCGAGTCGCCTTTTGGGGGCCGAGCTCTTGCGCCGCATCATCGAGACCGAGGCCCGCTTCGTGGCCAGCTTCGCCGGCGGCGAGGTGCAAGTCGCGGGGGTCGAGGTCCACGATCGCAGCCCGCTGATCGGGCAGCCGGCCGCGAGCTTGCGCGACAAAGAGGGCGGCATGGCCTTTGGCGTCATCCGCAACGGCGTGCTCGAGGCCGTCGCCGAGATCCACGCCGTCGAAGTCGGCGACATCTTGCTGAGCGCGGGCGAGACCAAGCGCGTCGGCCGGGCCACCTGGCAGATCAACGGGCTCAAGCCGGGGCGCATCGTCGTCGTGGGCGGCGGTCAAAACGGGCGACAGCTCGCGGCGGATCTGGCCGAGCTCGAGTTCGACGTGCGCTTGGTGGACACCGAGCGCAGCGTCTGCGAGCGCCTCGCGCGGGACCTGCCGCGCGTCTCCATCTTGCATGGTGACGGCACCCAGCTCTCCTTTTTGCAATCGGAGCGCATCGAGGCGGCCCAAGCCTTCGTCTCGGTGACGCGCAACGACGAGATCAACTTGATGGCCTCGCTCATGGCGCGGCAGCTCGGCGTGCCGGCGGCCTTCGCCTTGGCCCACCGCTCGGGCTACGCGGGGGTCTACGACGAGCTCGGCATCAGCGGGACGACCTCCTCGCACGAGGTGCTCGGTCGCGCGGTCGACTGGCTCTTGCCTGGCCGTCGCATCGTCGCGCGGCACCGCGTGCCCGGGACCAACTACGAAGCGGCGGAGTTCCGCCTCACCGGCTTGATCGGAGAGCGCGCGAGCTTGCGTGCGCGCGACCTCCCCGTCTCCGTCGACTCGCACCGCCTCGGGATCGTGCGCGGTGGCGACTTGGTGCGCGACGGGGCCGAGACCTTCCGTCGCGGTGACCACGTCCTCATCGTGGGGCCCTCGGAGAGCTTGGGCCGCTTCGAGACCGCTTTGGACCGACTCGCAAGGGAGCGCCGGGGATGAACCTCGCCGTCGTCGCCGCGACCACCGCCCGCATCTTGATGCTGGTGGCGACGATGATGCTCGCCCCCCTGGGTTTTGCGATCTGGGACGGGCAGGCGCGGACCATCGCGGCCTACGCGGCGGCCCTGGTGACGACGATGCTTTGTTCTTTGGTCTTGGGGCAGCTGGGCAAGCACGCGCCCAAGACCCTTCACCGCAAGGACGCGCTCGGCAGCGTGGCCCTGACCTGGCTGTGCTTGGGCCTTTTCGGTGGGCTGCCCTTCGTGGTCGAAGGATCGATCCTCAACCCCGCGGCGGCGATCTTCGAGGCGGTCTCGGGCTTCACGACCACCGGCGCGACCGTCGTCTCCGATATCGACAATCTCTCGCGCGCGACCAATTTTTGGCGCTGCCAGATGCACTGGATCGGCGGCATGGGTGTCGTCGTCCTCTTCGTCGCCGTCTTTCCGCAGTTGGGCGTGGGCGCCAAGCACCTGTTCAAGTCCGAGGTCCCCGGCCCGATCACCGAGGGTCTGCGTCCGCGCATCAAGCAGACGGCCGTGGCCTTATGGTGGATCTACGGCGGACTCACGGCCCTCGAGACCCTCTTGTTGGTGCTCGCCGGCATGCCCTTGTTCGACGCCATCTGCCACGCGATGTCGACCCTCGGCACGGGGGGCTTCTCGTCCAAGGGGGCCAGCATCGGCGCCTACCAAAATCCCGTCGTCGACTGGATCGTCGCGGTCTTCATGTTGATCGCGGGCGTGAACTTCGGCCTCTACTACGGCCTGATCCGTGGCCGGTGGCGGGACCTCGTGCGCAACTACGAGCTGCGCTTTTACCTGGCGGTCAACGTGGCGGTGATCTTGATCATCGGCTTTTTGATCATGCCGACCCACGCCAACCAGCCCCTCGAGTCCTTGCGCGCGGCGAGCTTCCAGACCCTGGCCGTCACCACGACGACGGGCTTCATGACCGAGGACTTCGACACCTACCCGGATGTCGCGCGCTACCTCTTGTTCTTGTGCATGTTCATGGGCGGCTGCGCGGGCTCGACGGCGGGAGGGATCAAGGCCTCGCGCGTCTTCGTGTTGCTTCGATTGGCCGCGAGCGAGGTCCGAACCTTGCTGCGCCCGCACGACGTCACGACCATTCGCCTGGGCACCTCGACCGTGCCGAGGGCCGTCGCCTACGCGATCTTGGTCTTCGTCGTGACCTACTTTTTGATCTTCGCCGTCGTCTCCGCCTGCTTGGTGGTGATGGGCCTGGATCTGCTCACGGCGATGAGCGCGACCGTCGCCTGCTTGTCCAGTGTCGGCCCCGGCCTGGCCGGGGTGGGCCCCACGCAAAACTTCATGTTCATCCCCGAGGCCGGGCAGCTGCTGCTGAGCTTTTGCATGATCGCCGGCCGCCTCGAGATCTTCGCCTTGTTGGCCGTCTTTTCACCGGAGTGTTGGCGCCGCTAGGCGCGAGGGAGTCATGAGGCGCATATTCGTCGTACTGCTCCTGCTGAGCGTCATGCTCGGGCTCAAGGTGCTCGGCGCCGGCTCGGACGAGGCGCGCTCGATGACCCTGGCCGCGATCGGCTTCGTGGTCTTGGCCGCCTTCGCCTTCGCCGAGCTCGGCAGCCGCTGGAAGCTCCCGAAGGTCACCGGCTACATCATCGCCGGCGCGCTGATGGGGCCCTTCGCCATCGGCGTGCTTTCGCCCACGGTGGTCGAGGACCTCGGCATGTTCAACACCCTGGCCGTCGGGCTCATCGCCACCACGGCCGGGCTCGAGCTCGAGGTCGCGGCGATCCGTCGCGTGCTCAAGACCCTGCTCGCCACGATCCTCGCTAAACTCTTTTTGGCCTCGGGCTTGGTCTTCGTCTTCGTCTACCTCGTGGCCCCCCAAACGGGGCTGGATCTCGTGGCCGGGGGCGCCTTGGCGCTCGCCTTGGTCATGGGGGCGGTGGCCATCGGTACCTCGCCGGCCGTGACCTTGGCGGTGATCGAAGAGACCAAGGCCAAAGGGCGGCTCTCGGACCTCGTGCTGGCCGCGGCCGTATTCAAAGACGTGGTGGTCGTGGTGGCCTTGGCCTTGGCCCTGGCCATCGCCAAGCCCGCCGTCGGGGGCGGCGAGTTCTCGGGCGCGGCCTTGTTGCACGTCGGCCAGGAGATCCTGGTCTCGATCGCCGCCGGCGGCTTGCTCGGCGTGATCTTGCTGCTCTACATGCGCTTCATCGGCGCCGAGATGCTGCTCTTCGTCGCGGCCATGGTGCTGGTCGTGGCCGAGATCAGCCACGCCTTGCACCTCGAGCTCCTCTTGGTGTTCATCGCGGCCGGCTTCGTGGTGCGCAACTTCTCGCATCGCGAGCACCAGCTCTTGGATCCGCTGCAACGCGTCTCCTTGCCCGTCTTCGTGATCTTCTTCGCCAACGCCGGCGCGAACGTCGACCTGCAAGCGGCGTGGGCCGTGTTGCCCGTCGCCCTCGGCGTCGTCGTCGTGCGCGCCTTGGGTTACTTCGGCTCCGCCGCCCTGGGCGGGCGCATTGGCGAAGAAGAGCCGGCGGTGCGCAAGTGGGCCTGGGCGGCCTACATCCCCCAAGCGGGTGTTGCGCTCGGCCTGATCGGACTCGCGGCCGAGGGCCTGCCCACCTTGCGCGAGTCGGTGTGGAACTTGGGGATGGCCGTCGTCGCCTTGAACCTGCTGATCGGTCCGGTGCTCGCGCGCATCGCCTTGGGTCAGGCGGGGGAGACGGCCGAAGCCAAGAGCGGCAGCGAAGCCGAGGTCGAAGAGGGCGAGCGCGTCGGCCTGCCCATGGTCCTCGAAGCGCAGCTACGCGGGGTGCAGCGCACGGTCGATCGGGCCTTCGGCACCTTGGGCTCGCGCAGCCTTCGCCCCGTGCTGCGCGAGGGCCTGCTCGCCTTGAAGCAGCGGATCGGCGACGAGGGGCTTTCGGAGCTGCCCGAGCCGGACGCCGAGGCGCTCGAGCGCCTGAGCGCCGGCCTCGAGGGCTGCTACGTCACCGTACGCGACGAACTCTTGCGCCTGCCCGTCGAGCGGGTCGTCCCGCTGAGCCGCGAAGAGCTGGCGATTCGCGAGGACGATGACTTTTGGACGCGGATCGCCCTGCGCTTGCGTCGTTTCGCGTGGTGGTTGCCGGGTCGGACACGCCGGCGACGCGTCCCGGTCCGCGTCGCGGCCCGCTACGTGGTCGAGCCGCTGGTGGTCGACGCGCTGGTGGAAGCCGCACGCAACTACATGCGCGTGCGCGCCCGCGCCTACGAAGAGATGCGCCGGGTCGCGCGGGGCACGGTCGATCCCCAAAGCGCGAAGGAGTCGCTCGAGGCGCTCACCGACAACCTCCGTCAGCGCCAAAAGCGGGTGCGCGACGACCTCGAGCGCCGCATCGACCGCGAGCTCTCGCGGGCCCTGGCCGATCTCGACGCGCCCCGTCGACGCGTGCGCAGCGTTCGCTTCTCGCGCGTGCACGGGCAAGTCGAAGGTGGACTCGCGGCGCTGCGCAACGAGCTCGAGGCCTGGCACGAGCGCGACGAAGCCCTGCGTGGCGCGGTCGAGTACACGCGCGGCGGCGAGACCCTGCTGCGCGAGATCGAGATCAAGCTGCTCGACGAGTTTGGGGCGCGGGTCCGCAAGGCCCACGAAGCCCAGGTCGAAGAGCTCGAGGCCGCCCTCGAGCGTCTGGCCCCGCTGCGGGCCGAGCTCGAGGGGGGCGAGGGGGTGGATTTCGACGCGATGACCGTGCGCTTCGCGGCCTTGGTGCCCAAGCCGGCCCAAAAGCGCATGAGCTCGCTCGAGCAGCGCTTGCAGGGGCCGGCCGCGCGCCAGACCATCGAATCACGGGCGCGGGCCGTCGTCGGGTCGATGAGTCACAGTGGGACCGCGACGGTCGCCGCCGATCGTCTGGCCGACGCCGAGCGCCCGGCCGCGGCCGCCATCGCGCCTTTGGACATGCAGTCGGTCTTCGAGCGCGTGTTCTTGGCGCACATGCTGCCCGCGGTCGAGGAGGCCACGACCGCGGCGAGCAACTCAGTGTCCCAAGTCGCCCGAGACTGGCGCGACGTGGTGCGTGCGCTCACCGTCACCGCCGATCTCGGCCAGGGCGAACAAAGCGACGCCGAGCGGGTCGCGCAGCTTTTTGGGGCTACCGAGCGTGCGGCGGCGGGCTTGGCCGCGGCGGTCGAGCGGGCCAAGCGGGACCACGAAGAGGCCATGACGGCGCTGCATCAGGTGGTGGCGCGAGGGCGTGACGAACTCTCGGCTGCGCTCTCGCACGTCGGCGCCGACGGGCGGCGTCATGGCGCGCGCGTGGGCTCGCTGAGTGAGCGCCTGGCCTTGCGTCGAGATCAGCTGCGTCGCAACTGGACCCGCTTTCGCTCTTGGGTCGGCCGCTTGTTGACCGACGGCACCACCGGCGCTTGGGCGCAGCAGTACCGCATGCGGGGCAGCGGCGAGGTCATCGACGCGCGGGCCATTCGCGGCTTCTTGTCCCAACGCGCGGCGGAGGATCCGGCCGAGATCCCGCAGGTGCTCGAGCGCCTCTTCGACGGCTCGTCGGTCACCGACCCGCGCCTGTTCGTACTTCACGGCGAGGAGCTTCAGCGCATCGTCACGGCCGAGCGGGCCTGGGCCCGCGGGCGCGGCAGCGGGGCGACGGCCGTCATCGGCGGCCCGGGGGTGGGCAAGAGCAGCTTGCTCTCCATCGCGCGCCTGCGCATCTCGACGCGGCGGGTGGTGCTCTTGCGCCGCGGAGGCCGACACCAGCAGATCGGTTTGTGGGCGGCCTTGGCCAAGGAGCTCGGGGTCACCCCGGAGCGTCTGGCCGAGGTGCTCGCGCGCGACAAGACGGCCGTGCTCATCGACGACTTGCAGTCCTGGTTCCCGCCGACGCCGGCCGGGATCGAAGAGCTCTCGCGCTTCGCGGATCTGGTCACGGCCACGCACAAGACGACCTTTTGGGTGGTGACCCTCGACCACTCCATGGTCGAGGCGCTGGCCGGTGCGCACTCGCTGCTCACCGTCTTCGAGAACGTGGTCAAGCTGCGCGCGGCCAGCCCGAGCGAGCTCGAGCAAGCCCTCGTCGCCCGTCACGACACGGCCGGCGTCGAGCTGGAGATCGAGGCTGCGGGCCTGACCCGCGTGCTCCCGCGCTTTGGCCCGCGGCTGGCCCAGCGCGCCTTGATGCAGCTGCTGGCCACCACCGCGCACGGGAGTTTGCGGGCGGCGCACCGCCTGTGGCGCGCGCACCTGGTCGTCGACGAAGAAGGGCGCGCCCACAGCCGCGGCCTGCGCGTGCTCGAGGCGGCGATGCCCTTCGTGCGCACCTTCGACGCCACGACCGTCGGCGTATTGGTCTTGCTCGCGCGCCACGACGCCCTCAACGCCGAAGAGCTGGCCACGGCGGCCGGCGAGCCCTTGGCCGAAGTTCAGCGACGCTTGGTGAAGCTCGAGGCGGCGACCTTGGTCACCCAAAACGACAAGCGCTTCAACCTCAACCCGGATCTGCGTGACGACCTCTACGCAGCCCTCGCCGAGGTCGGCGCCTTGGAGGCGGCATGAGTCCGGACTTTCTCGAGCTGCCTACGCTGCCGCCGGCTCCCGAGCTGAGCTGGTACGAGCGAGAGCTCGACGGCCTCATCGAGGTTCTCGGCTGGTCCTTCGCGCTGCGCGTGCTGATCGGCTTCGTCCTCTTCTTGCTCTTGTACCGGGCGGCGGCCTGGGTCCCGCGCTTGCTGTGGCGTGTGGGCCTCGACCGCCAGCGGCGCGCGGCCTCCTTGGCCTCGATGATCGGCCTGAGCATCTTGGCCATCGGCTTCGTGTGGGAGCTGCGGCCGCTGTTCGAGGTCGCCCCGACGATTACCTTGGTCTTGCTCGCGGGCACGCTCTTCGCGAGCGCCGTGGCCTTCCCGACCTTCGTGCAGTCCTTTTTCGCGGGCGCGCGCCTGGCCACCCGCGGGCGCCTGATCGAAGGCCAGCAGATCGAGGTCGACGGCGTGCGTGGCACCGTGCGGCGCATCGGCCTACTCGAGACCACCTTGCGCATGACCGATGGCGCGACGGTACACGTGCCCAACCATCACTTCGCCAAGTCGAAGCTCAAGGTCTTGCGGGCGCAGCACGCCGCGCTGGTCGAGGTCGAGGTGCGGGTCGACGGCGAGCTGAGCGACGTGCAGCTCGAGCGTCTGCGGGCGGCGGTCTACTTGAGTCCTTATCGCCGCGTGGGCACGCGCCCGGCCGTCGACGAGAGCGCGCGGGATCGCGGCCGCATCAAAGTCGACTTGCAGACCTGGGCGACACGCGACGCCGACATGGTGCGTCGCGCCCTGCGACGGGTCGTACTCGAGAGCTTGGAGGTCAAAGATGAGGCGGGTTGAGCGACGCGTCGGAAGCCTGCGCACCGTAGTGGCCCTCGTGGGCCTGGCCCTGGCCGCGACGGCGTGCAAGATCGAGAAGGCCGGAAGCGTCGAGTGGGATGCCGCCGTGCCCCCGCGTTCCTTGCTCGACGACCTCCCGGCCATCCCCGCCTTGTTGAGCTCGGAGGAGAGCCTGGAGTCCGTGGTGCGCGAGGAGATCTCGCAGATGCAGCGGGCCGAGTCGCCCCTCGAGGCGCTCCAAGCTCGCCTCGAGGCCTTCTCGATGGTGCCGGCCGGCCGTGGTGGCGGCTGGTTCTTCGAGGTCGAGGTCGAACGGATCGCCACCGTCGAGGCCAACTTGCGGGTGCCCGTGGGCGAGGCGGGTGCGCTCGTCGAGGTCGAGGGCGTGCACCTGCGGCGTCGCCGAGCTCGGAATTGGCGCGGGCAAGGGCGCGTGGTCAAGGCGGGCAAGGGCCTGGCCGACCGCGCGAGTGGCCACGACGACTACCTCGGCAAGCAGGTGGCCGGCGCCATCGCAGTGGTGGACTGGGGCGCGCCCGAGGGCCTCGAGGCGGCCAAGGGTTGGACGGTCGCCGAGCGCATGCAGCACAAGTTCGAGGCCGCACTGGATGCGGGCGCGATCGCCTGCTTGATCCGAGTGCCCGAGACCGAGATGGCCAAGGCGGCCGAGTACCTGCCCTTGGCCCAAGACGAGGCGCGACGCCGCGACGAGCCGGCGCGTCCCCAACTCGAGTTCGAGGGCTTGGTCTCCGAAGCGATCGCGCTCCCCGAAGGCGGCATGGTCGAGGTCGCGGTCGAGACGGAGTCCGAGTGGATGCAGCATCGCTTGCTGCTCGCGCGCGCGGTCGGGGCCGAACAAGCCGAGCGCAACGTGACTTTGGTGATGGAGTCGGGGCCTTCGGGCGGCGAGCGCTGGGGCTACGAACTCGCGACCTTGGCCGTGCTCGGCCACCAGCTGCAGGACTACCTGGCCCATGGCATCCGCCTGCGCCGCTCGATCACCGTGGTGGTCTTGCCGCAGGGCGCCCCGATCGAGGAGATGACGCGGGCACTGCTCGAGTACGGGCCCTTGCCCCCGCAGAACATGTCGAGCGCGATCGTCTTGCGCGAGTTCACCGGCGCGGCGGCTTCACATCGCCTCCACGTCTACGGGGCCGATCGCTCCGAGATCGGGGCGCGCCTCGAGGAGATCGCTTTGCCTTTGGGCTGGCTGCCCATCGAAGAAGAAGAGGGGCACCTCGACGAGGTCGCCTTCATCGATGTCGGCGTGCCGACCCTGGGCCTGAGCCGGGCCGACGAGTTGGTGCCCCCGGACCCGGCGCGTTGGGCCGAGAGCGTCACGGCGGAGAGCCGCGTCTTGTTGCGGCTGGTCCTGCGACTGGCCCGCGAGGCTCAGCCGGTCCGTCTCGTCGAGACGCAGGCCAGCACGGTGCCGGCCGAGGCGCCGACGTCGACCCCCAGCCGCGAGGCCACCCCGGACCCCGGCGAGGCGCCCGACGCCCCGGCGACTACGGACGACGCGCCCACACCGTGATCCGGCCGCCGAGGTTGCTGGCGACCGCGATCTCGGGCCGCCCGTCGCCGTCGAGGTCGCCCGCGCGCACGCTGATCGGCTGGGCGGGCAGGTCGTAGAGCTCGAAGTCGAGGAAGCCGCCGTCGCCGCCTCCGCGCAGCACCATCAGCTGACTCGGCCCGTGCAAGACGACGGCCGCATCGAGGGCGCCGTCGCCGTCGAAGTCGGCGAGGTCGACGTCGTAGGGCGAGATGCCGGTGGGGAAGGCGGCCGGGCTCTCGAAGGCTCCATCGCCGCGCCCCCGCGAGCTCGTGACGACGTCTTCGTCGAAGTTGGTGGTGACCGCATCGAGGAAGCCATCGCCGTCGAGGTCGCCGAGGGCGAAGGCGCGGGGGCCGGCGCCGACGAGCAGCGACGCGCGCAGGTCGAAGTCGCCGCCGCCCAGGCCGAGGCGCGAGCCGAGCTCACCCGACTCGCGGTCGATCGAGACGAGGTCCAAGCGCCCGTCTTCGTCGAGATCGGCGAGCGCGACTTGGTAGGGATCGGCCCCCGTCGGGAGCTGCGCAGTCTCGGTGAGGCCGCCGGCCTCGTACTCGTAGACGCGGATCACATCGTCGTTCTCGACGGCGCTGACGAGATCGAGGTCGCCGTCGCCGTCGAGGTCACCGAAGCTCAGCGAGCGGGGCCCGCTGCCCCCGGGCACCCAACCCGGGGGCGGGTAGACGCCGACCGGATCTGCGTGCGCGACGGCGACGCCGCCCAGCACGATGCTGGCGACGCCGAGATCCAGATCTCCGTCGGCGTCCACGTCCGCGGCTCGAAGGTCTCGAAGCCCGGGGCCGAGGCTCAGCGCCACGGCGTCGGCGAAGCTGCCGTCGCCCGCGCCGCGGTACCAGTAGGCCCCGTCGGCGGTCAGACCCAAGGCGATCAGATCGAGCGCGTCGTCGGCGTCGAGGTCCGCGAGGCGAACCGTGGTGGGCGGCACCGCCACCGGCAAGCTGGCGATCTCGACGAAGCAGTACTCGCCGAGCTCGTCGATGCCGTCGTCGCACTCTGGGGCTGGACCGCTCTCCTCGGAGCTCTCGGCTTCGGTCTCGGTCTCGGCTTCGGTCTCGGTCCCGGCTTCGCTCTCGGGGTCTTCGGAGGCCGCGCTCTCGGCCTCGGACTCCCCGGACTTCGGCGCACCGCTGCAGCCCCCCACGAAAAGGGCAAGCAGCCACATCGGCGTCGTCCTGCGCGCGGGTCGCACGAGTTTCACGCTAGCACGCCGCCGACACCGAACGCGCGCCCTCGCCGGGAGGAAGCCGATCGCTTCGCGCGTGAGCTTCACTCGCTCGACTCGGGCCACCACGCCGCACGCAGCTTGGCCAGCTCGGGGGTGAGGCTGGCTTGCTCGCGCGGGCGAAAGACCCAATCGCGCGCCGGGTCGGCGGCGACCCGGACAAAGCGCCGGTCCAGGCGTCCGCGGCGAAAAAACTCCAAGCGTACGCGGGTGCCCGGCGCCAAGCTGGCGATCCGCTCGACCAGGGCGCCGGTCGAGTCGAGCTTCGCACCGTCGAGGGCGACAGGCTCGTCACCCACCGCGAGCCCCGCGGCCTCGGCCGGACTTCCCGCGTCGACGAAGGCCAGCTCCCCGCTGCCCCCGATTCCGATCCAGCCCTTGGCCTTCGGCGCTTCAGGCTTCTCGGCCTTTGGCGTTTCGGCCTTCGACGCGTCGCCTTCGGGCGGCGGCGGGGACTGGCCCGGCAAGAGCTCGAAGACCTCGAAGCCCATGGCCTCGATCCCGGCCGGAAGATCCACCGGCACGGTGCCATCGACGTGGCGCGCAAAGAACTCGCTCATGTCTTCACCGGCCTCGGCGCTCGCGGCCGCGACCACGTCGTCGCGGGTGATCGGCAACTCTTGGGTCTTGGGGTCTCGCTTCGCCCACAGTCGACGAAACAGGCCCTCCAGCGAGCCCTCGCGCCCATGGGCGGCGGCGCGCCGGCGAAGCTCGAGGTCGAGGGCCACGCCGATCATGTCGCCTTTGAGGTAGTAGCTCACGGCCACATTGCGATGGCTGGGCGAGGGCTTGTAGGTCTTGATCCACGCCTCGCGGCTGAGCTGCGAGATTGGCGTGTGGTCGCTGCCCGGGCGGCTGCGGTAGCTCTCCCAGCGCTTGGCCAGATCCGCGAGGTAGGCCTGCGGATCCATGAGCCCGGCGCGCAAGACGGCCCGTGCCTCCATGGTCTCGGTGAAGCCCTCGTGAAACCACAGCAGGTCGGTGTAGGTCTCTTGCGCGTAGTCGAAAGGACCGAGCTCGACGTCGTGGATGCGCTTGACGTTCCACGCGTGGAAGAACTCGTGCGCGACCAGGCGCGCGGCTTTGAGATAGGCCTCGTCGTTCGTGAACATGAAGGGCGGCAAGATCATCGCCGTCGAGTCTTTGTGCTCGAGACCGCCGCCGCCGGCCGCATCGGCCACCATCAAGAACTCGTAGTGCGAAAAGGGCAGGCCGCCCATGATGTCGGCGAAGGCCTCGACCACCTTTTGGCTGTCGGCGGCGAGGCGATCGACGTCGGCGTTGCTCCCCGAAGGCGCGACGAAGACGAAGTCGAAGCTGCTCTCCCCCACGCGAAAGCTGCGGACCTCGGCTTCGCCCAGCAACAAGGGCGCGTCGACCAGCGCGTCGTAGTCCGGGGCCTCGTAGCGCCCCGGCATCGAGCTGGGCAGCGAGGTGTGGACGTCCCAACCCGCCGGGCGTTGGCCGACCCGCAGCTGGGCCGGCCGCTCGAGCTCGCCTTCGAGGTACAAAAAGACGCTCGTGCCGTTGAGCAGGCCCATGCGGTCGTCCACGTAGCTGGTGCGCACGCTGAGCTCGTCGGCGTAGACCCGGTAGTCCACACGAAAGGCGGCCCCGCCGTGCTCGACCCGCCAGCGCTGCTTGTCGAGGCGCGTGACGGGGAGGGCCTCGCCCTCGAGGGTCTCGGCTTGGAGCTCGTAGACGTGGCGGCCGAAGTCGCGGATCAAGTAGGAGCCCGGGGCCCACGCGGGCATGGCCAACACGCTCGACTTGCCGCGCGGATCGGGCACCTGCATCGAGAGCTCGACCCAGCGACTCGCCGGCTCGGGCAGCGCGAGGGTGTAGTGGATCGGGCCCCCCGGCGCCTTGCGGGGGCGGGCCCCCTCGGCCGGCGAGGCCGCGAGCAGGGCCCCGGCCAGGCACCAGGCGGCAGGAAGAAGGAGGCGGCGACGGCGGGACAATGCGCGTTCGTGGGCCATGGCGTGGCGCCCAAGCTAACAGCCACACGCAAAAACGGCGCCGCGGTCTGCGACGCCGTTTCGGGCGAGATCTCCAGATGGAGAGGGCCGGCTCAGCGTCCGCGCAGGTGGCGGAAGATGGGCCGCGCGAAGATCAGCGGCAAGAAGGCCAGCGCGCCGGCGGCCAGACCCACCGGTCCGTAGAGGGTGGGGCTCATGTCCGGGGCCAGGGCCAAAAAGCCGGTGGTGGGGGCGCCGAAGACGCCGAAGGCGTCGCACAAGGCGATGGTGCCGGCGCCGCTCAGGGCGAACAGGCCCCAAGTCCGGGCGCGCAGCAGGCCCACGATGCCGAGGCCACCGAGGCCCACGGCCAGCAAGTTGAGCGAGAAGAGCTCCTCGCGCGGGGCCAGACCGTAGAGGATCAAAAAGGGCAGGGTGCTGCCGGCCGACTTCACGGCGCGGCGCATCAGGGCCATCGAATCCTCTTGGAAGTTGTAGCGCTCGGCCGTGCGCTCCGAGTGCTCGTACTTGGCGGCCATCCCTTCGCCCATCAGGGCCAAAGAGATCAAAAGGTGGGTGCCGCCGACGAAGGCGATGATCGGCTCCATCCCGGTCTTGAACAGGACGAGCAAGAGCAGGGAGCCGAAGTTGCCGACGCCCATGGCGAACCAGCGCGCCCAAAACCACTCGGCCGCCAGGCCGACGAAGGCCGTGATGTAGACCAGGGCCAGGCCCAGGTAGGCGGCGAAGAGCTCATCGGGCCCCAGCCACGCGGTCATCGTGAACTGCGTGACGTAAAATCCGAGGAAGAGAAGGGCGATTGCGCGGCGAATTCCAACCATGGGGGTGCTTCTCGCCCCTCCAGCTTACGCGCAGCTTCCATGCTTCGCAACGCGCGCCCGCCGCCTGGCGGGGCCGCGGGCGTCCACTTCGAGGGGCGTGTTCGGGTCCCGGCGCCCGGATCCAAGGGGATCCGAGGCGGCGTAAGAATGGGCGTCGAAGCGCGTTGAAAGAGCCGCAGATGTCCACTACACCCAAAGGCATGGGTCATGGCCCACGGCGCCGCGTACGAGCCATCGGCCTCGCGCTTTTCGGCCTTTCGGGTGTCGCGTGCGTGGCGACGAGCGCCCCCGCGCCTCGCACCCCGGTGAGGGACGCGATCAGCTGGGTGGGGCCGCGCTGCGCGGGCGTCCAGTCCTGCGTGCTCGGACGCGTGACGGCTTCGGAGACGGCGCGGCCTCTGGTCCGCGCCGCGATCTTCTTGGAGCAACAGCTCGAAGGGGGAGACGGCGAGGTCGAGCCCGTGCGCTTGTCGGCGTTGACCGACGAAGACGGCGTGTTCACGGTGCAAGATCCGCCGCCGGGTCACTATCGGATCGCCATCTATAAAGAGGCACGCCACGCCGAGGTGCGCGGCATCGTCTTGGGCGGACAGGGCACGACCTTGGTGCCCGTCTCACTCGCGCCCTAGGCAAAGAGGGGGCCTAGGAGTAGGGCCGAGATTCGAGGCCGGCCTCAGTCCCACTCGTAAAAGCCGCGGCCGCTCTTCTTGCCGAGTTTGCCCGCGGCCACCATGTCGCGCAGCAGCTGGGGCGGCTGAAAGTGGGCGCCGTCTTCGAGCTTCTCGGCGAGGTACTCGGCGATGTGCAGGCGCACGTCGAGGCCGACGAGGTCGGTCAACTTGAGCGGCCCCATCGGAAAGCCGTAGCCGAGGGTCATGGCCTTGTCGATGTCCTCGGGCGAGGCGACCTTTTGCTCGACCATGCGGATGGCCTCGAGACCGATCACCAAGCCCAGACGGCTGGTGGCGAAGCCCGGACTGTCGCGCACGGTGATGCACTCCTTGCCGATCTTCTCGCCGAAGGCCGTGACGCGGGCCACGACCTCGGGGCTGGTCTGCGGCGCGACGATCAGCTCGAGCAGCTTCATGATGTGCACCGGGTTAAAAAAGTGGGTGCCGATCACGCGCTCGGGCGCTTCGAGGCCGCTGGCGATGTCCGCCACGGACAGCGAGCTGGTGTTGGTGCCGAGAACGGCCCGCGGGCCTGCGATGGCGGCGACCTTGCCGAGCAACTCGCGCTTGAGCTCGAGCTTCTCGGGCACGGCTTCGATGACGAGCGTGGCGCCGGTTACGGCCTCTTCGAGGTTGGCCGTGCCCGTCAGTCGGGTGAGCGTGGCCACGCGATCGTCTTCGCTGACCTTGCCGCGATCGACACCCTTTTGCAGGTTCTTGGCGACGCGCTCGAGACCCGTACGCACGAAGGCGTCGTCGATGTCGTACATGCGCGTCTGCGCCCCGGCGGCCGCGCAAACCTGGGCGATGCCGTGGCCCATGGTGCCGGCACCGAGGACGGTGACGACGTCGAAGCTCTCGCTCGAATCGGACATGCGAGGGGTGTACCGCATGGCGGCCGCGAACCGCGAGGGTCCCGCGTGAGAGAAAAAGCGCGGACCGGAAGCAGGGGCCCCGGTATACACTCGCGGACCCGCCTTTCCCCCCGAGGCGAAGCTCACCCCCCGTGCCCTCGCAAGTCGTCATTTGCTGCGCAGAAGATGACGAGCCCCGCCTTGCCCCCGTGCTGGCCGAGCTCCACTCGCGTGGCGTGCACCCGGAGCTGGTCGTCGGCGTCGAGTCGGATCCGATCGAGCTCGGCCGCATCGTCGACGCCCAACGCGAGCGCACCTTCTACGTCTTTTGCGAGTCGGAGAACTTTTCGGCCCGCGACATCCGTCGGGCCCAAGGCGTGCTCGGGGCGCGCAAGGGCCCGGGCGACTCGATGCACACCGTGCACCTCGAGTCGGCGGCCGACGCCATCGCGTTGGAGCTCATGCACTTTCGCGGTCGCGAGGACAACGCCGCGCCCCCCGTCAGCCACCGCAAGCTGATGCGCGACGTGGTGCGCCTGCCCTCGGGCGCCGCGGTCCGACCGGCGGACTCGGGTGCGCCGGAGCTCGAGGGGGCCCAACCCTCGTGGCGCGCGCCCAAGGCCGAGCGCGAGCCCGGGACTCGGATCCCCGGCCGCAGCGTCGACCTGCCCTCGATGCACGACGAAGGCGAGGACGCCGAGGACGATCGCGGGGTGCTCATCCCGGCCTCGGACGACGACGCGGACGAGGACTTCGACATCCCCACCGACGACGACGACGAGCTGCCGCCCGAGCCCGCGCCCGAGCCCGAGCCCGAGGACGAAGCGGCGGGCATCCCCGAGCCCATCGCGCGGGCACATTCTCAGCCGCCGAGTCCCTCGCCGGCGCCCGAGCGCCGCGGACACATCGGCGCGATCATCTTGCTGCTGGTCTTGGCCGCGGCGGCCGGGACCGCCTGGATCATTCTCAACGGCGAAGATGCGGCGCAGCCCCAAAGTCGTGGCCTGCGCGGCGCACCCACCGTCGAAGGCGAGAGCGCGGCCGAAGCGACGGCCTCCGAAGCCGAGGCAGACGAAGCGGGAGACGAGGCGGCCGCGGCAAGCGGCAGGGTGGGCGACGCCCCCGGGGACCCAGCGCCGCAAGGCAGCAGCCAAGCGGTCATCGACGCCATCGCCACCGGCGAGCTCAGCGTGCTCAACCTCCTGTACATCGCGCCGCCGGCTCGTGAGAACCGCGACCACGCCAGCGCCGAGGCCCACTGCGCCGAGCTCGAGCTCGCCGGTCTGCGTGGCTTTCGACTGGCCTCGGTCGAAGAGCTCAAGCAGGTACGCCACGCCAACATGCTCGAGCGCGGCGCCTTTTGGACCTCGCAGGTGCTCGACGAAGAGTTCGCCTACGTCATCGACACCGAGCGTGGCGCCGACCCCGTGCGGGTGCGCCGGCGCCTGGCCGGCGGCCAGCCCTTTTGTGTGCGCGGGATCTGAGCCGCGCCGCGCGACGCCGCCCTACCAAAGGGTCGTGAGCTTGGCGCCGCGGTAGTAGTGCTCGAGGATCTGCGCGTGGCTCTTGCCCGCGCGGGCCATGCCCATCGCGCCGTGCTGGCACATGCCGACGCCGTGGCCGTGGCCGCCGCCCACCAAGCTGAAGCGGCCAAAGCGGTCCTTGGCCGCGTGGACCAAGAACATCGAGGACTTGAGGTTGCCCAGCGCGCGGCGGATCGTCAGCTCGCCGTGGACGTCGTGCTCGCCACGGGTGGCGTGCAAGCGCATGGCGACGACGCGACCGCTGCGGCCGCGCTTGAGCAGCTCGATGCGTTTGACCTCGCCGAGCTCTTTGGGGACGCCGGAGCGCCCCGCGATGGTCTTGGGATCCACGCTGGCCTTCCAGCGGTAGGACTCGGCCAGGTGCTCCCCGTGCGGAGTGGAGTAGGTCTTGGGGGGCTGCATGAGCCAGGCCGCCAGCTGGCGCGCCTCGACGCCGCCTTGGTAGCTGCTCGGCGCGAGCGGGTCGGCGCGGCCACGCAGCTGATCGTCGATGGGGCTGGGCCACACCAGGTCGTTGTCTTCGGTGTGTCCGCCCGAGTTGGCCGAGTAGACGGTGTCGACCAGCTGGCTGCCGTTGGGGCGCATGAGCAGGCGGCCCTTGGTGCGGCGCACGGCCGCGGTCGTACGGGGATGCTCGCGATCGGATCCGGCGTAGACCTGGCAGTGCTGGTGCGCGCACAACAGCCACGGGTCGTCGGTGTGGCGCGTCCCGATCTTGGTGATCAGCTGGCCACGCGCGGCGATGGCTTGCGACTCGAGGGCGGCCGCCTCGGCGCTGGCGAAGATCTCGGCGGGCACCAAGCCCGCGAGCAAGTCGAGCTCGTTGACCAAGTTCACCACCGCGAGTTGGCCGTTGCGATCGATGGCGACGTAGATCTGTCCGCGGTAGGCCCGGTCGCTGCGCTTGACCTCGCCCATGGTCACGCCGCTCAGGACGTTCTTCACGGTCATGGTCGGCGCTTTGCGGGGAGCGAACCACAAGACGCCCTCGGCGCGGATCTCGATGCCCGTGTCGAGGTCGTGGGCGATCATGTGGCCGGAAGAGCGCTCGCGGACCTCGGGGTGGAGGCGGCCGAGGGCCTGGTGGCGCTGGGCCAAGACGCGTGCCTCGCGTTCGGCGTCGGCCTCGGAGCCGAAGTCACCGGTCGTCAGCAGGATCTGTCGGGTGTCGAGGGCGCGGCCGTTGACGCCGAACAAGGTGCCCACCTCGCGCTCGCGGATCTCGTAGCCGAGCTTGCGCCAGCGTTTGGCCGCCGCCTCGATGCCGCGCAAGTCGGTGGCCGCGCGGGACTCGACCGCGATCGAAAAGCGCTGGCGCGCGGGCGTCGAGCGATCCAGACGGATCCGCCAGCGGCTGCCGCCGTCGATCGAGGTGCCGCCGTCGCCCGAGGGCAGGGCCGAGATGCCGCCTTGGGCCTCGATGATCACCTCGCGCTGGCCTTCCATCAGGCCCACCGAGACCTGCGGCAGACCCTGCGCGTCGAAGGAGAACTTGTTGCCGTAGAGCAGGTCGAGTCGGTCGGCCAAGCTGAGGTCGGAGCCGAGGGCTACCCGGGGCCAGGCCGCCGCGCTGCCGGCCACGACCAGGCCGGCCCCCAAAGTGCGCATGAAATCCCGCCGCGAGGACATGGCGCGATTGTGGCCAAGTCGCCGAAATCACCAAGTTTTTGGCACTTTGCGGGGGCGCTCGGCCCGCGCGGCCGCCCAAGGCCTCAGCGGGCGCTCGCGGGGCGCTTTGGGCCGCCTTCGAGGGGGGCCGGGGGACGCGTGATGTAGGCCAAATTGAGGGCGTTGATCGTGAAGTGGGCCACGATGGCGGCGCCCAAATTGCCGGTGGCCAGGGTCAAGCCGGCCAAGGCCGCGCCCAAGATGGCGGCCGAGGCGGTCCAGGGCCACAAGGCGCGACGCGGCGGCAGGTGCAAGAGGGCGAAGATCAGCGAGCTGGGTAGCCAGCCCCACGCATCGAGCATGGCGCCGCGAAAGAGCAGCTCTTCACCGACCGCGCTCGCGCCTGCGAGCCACAAGACCTCGGCTCGACCCACGCGGCCGAAGATCGAGGCGAACTCGGCTTTGAGGTGCAACATCCAGTCGAAGCGGGGCTCGAGCCAACGCATCGCCTGGACGGCGAGCACCCCGAACAGGCCGCCGAGCAGGGGGCCCAGGGCCAGCCACATGGCGGGCCGCTCGGCCGTGCGCCAGATGTCGTTGGTCCCCTCGCTCGCGCCATGCCACCAAAACCCGGTGATGGCGAGCGCCAGGTAAAAGCCCACCACGACGTGGGTGCGCGAGGAGGCCGCCTGGGGGCGGCGCGAGGGGGAGTTTCGCACCGGGGCTCAGCCTAACCGATCTGCGCGCACGGTCCCGTGCTGCGGTTCGCGGGCGCCCCCATGCCCGCCGCTCGGCCCCCTCAGCTCGGCCAGGCCGGTACGCGCGGCGGGGCCGCGGGCGCGGGGCCGGCGGCGTTGCGCGTGAGGACGGCCGGCGGGGAGATGCCCTCGCGGCGGAAGGCGGCGGCGACGCGCAGATGGACGTCGGTCTCCAGGGCCTTTTCGTACTTGGTGTCGAGCACGTAGGCCTTGAGTCGCAGACGCTTGGCGATGAAGCAGTCGAAGACGACCTCGCTGACCAGCACCACCACCGGCTTGGGCAAGAAGATGTAGCGGCTGGTCAAGGCGGCCTCTTGCACGATGTCGCGGGCGCGCTCGAGGTCCTCGCCCACGGCCACGTGAAAGTCCATCACCACCTGCATGTCGAGCGCGCCGTAGTTGCCGCAGCTCGTGACCTCGTTGATGAACTTGTTGTTGGGGATGGTGACGGTGTTGTCGTCGAGGGTCTGCATGCGAACGCTGCGCAGACCGATCGAGGTGATGTCGCCGTACTCGCCCGCGAACATGACCCGGTCACCCACTTGGAAGGGGCGGTCGAGCATGATCATCACGCCGGCGATCACCGAGGCCACCAGGTCTTTGAGGGCAAAGCCGACGGAGACCGCGACCGTACCGCCGATGACCGCGAGGACCTTCTCGTCGATGCGAAAGCTCAAGAAGACGACGGCCGCGCCGGTGCCGATGTAGACGAAGAACTGAATGATCGTCGCGATCTTCTGCAGCAGCAGGCGTTTGTCGGCGAACTGACGGCCGAGGCCATCGACCGCCCGCGCCACGAAGCGCAAGAGCATCCACGCGCCGAAGACGACGAAGAGCGAGGTCAGGACGCCGCTCCAGCGGATGAGTTCGGCGAACTGGGCGACCGCCTCGGTGTCGATGGCCTCTTGGGCCGCGGCCGGGCGGGCCCACGAAAACGCGAGGAGCGCGAGAGTCGAGATCGAAGTGACGCGCGACATGACTAGATGGCCAGCAGGTTCTGGCGACGTAGGAGGTTGCGGATGGGGCGGTAGGCGTGAAGGGCGACGCGGAAGTGGTCGCCTTGGCGCTCGACCAGATCCCGAGACTGTACGAAGCGCATGGCGTCGGCGACTTCGGAGTTGCGGATGCGGGTGCAGTCCCCGATCTCGGCCAGAGTCGCCAAGTCGAGCTGGACCAGCGCACGCAGCACGAAGTAGACGCCGATCTCGGCGTAGTCGAGCTCGCGGTAGCGCGCGTCCGAGGGCAAGCGGGCCCGCACCTCGCCGCTTTGGTCGCGGACCAAGGCGCGCGCCCAAAGCTCGAGCGCGACGGTCGGGTTGCCCTGCGCGCTGTCGCCGAGGATGCGGATGAAGGCGCGACGGTTGCGTTCGGCCTCTTCGAGCTCGCCGTCGTCGAAGCGGCGCGGCAACTTGAGGTGCTCGAAGTTCGGCTCGAGGCCGGCCGCCTTGGTCCGCTCGGTCAAGAACTCGTCGAGGACGTCCTGGTCCCAGCGGGGGAGCTCGATCACCTGGTCGAAGAACACCCGGTCGCCGCGGGCGCGCTTGACGTACTGCCACGCCGGCGCATCGAAACACGCGATCCAGTCGACGGCGTTGCCGCAGTCGCGGACGAAGGCGACGAGCTTGTCGAGCTCTTCGAGTCCATTGAGGGCCGGGCGCACGATGCGGTGCAGGTCATCGACGATCACCGTGGTGTGGCCCTCGGCGCCGAGGGACTTGGTGACGGCGTCGGGCGAGCTGTCCGCCGGCAGGCCGAGCGCCTCGCAAAGGCCCGCGAGCAGCTTGGCGAAGTCGCCCTTGGGTGAGCGCAGGGAGATGACCCGTTGCTCGTCGTCGATGCGATCGGCCAGGACCTTGATGAAAGTCGACTTTCCGAGGCCGCGCTCGCCCACCACACAGCTCAGGGTGTTCTTCTCTTCGGCCGCCAGCGCCGCGACGGCGTCGAGTTCGACCGTCCACAGCTCGGTGTGCGGCGCGAGGGCCTCGTCGTCCCAGAGTTTCGCCACCACCTCGGGCTCGAGGGGGCGGTAGGCCGACTCGTCTTCGGCTTCGGCTTGCTTGGCCACCTCGCGACGGAACAAGAAGGCGAGCAGGCGTCGCGTCATCTCGACGGAGTCGGCCTGGCGCAGGGCCCAGCGACGCAGGCCGCCGCCCATGAGGTAGATGCCGCCGACGGTGGCGGCGGGGAAACGGATCCACCCCTCGCGGCGCGCGAGCACCCAGCTGGCCACGGGGCCGCGCTCTTGCTCGCGTTCGATGCGGGCGAAGATGAAAGGCTGCCACCAAGAGATCAGCAGCAACAAGATGGGCAAGCTGAGCACCCAAGTGGTGCGCCAGACCCAGGCGTAGATGGTGCCGTCGCCGACGATCGACGAGGTGGCCGACAAGACCAGGCCGGTGACCACGATGGTCAAGCCGACCAGGCGCAGCGAGCGGACGCGCAAGACGGAGGTGTCCGCCTGGTCGACGTGGGCGCGACCTTGGCGAGCGGCGAGGCCGTCGACCCAGGCGATCATCGTGAGCCCGGCCGTGATCCAAAAGGCGGCGAGCCACAAAAGCTGCAGCTTGGGCAGCCCGGGGATGTTCTCGATGGTGCTCAGGATCCAGGCCGTGAGCGCGAAGAGCTCCAGCGGGCGGCGGACCCGTTCGAGGTACCAAAACAAGGTCGCCCGGATCCGGGCCCAGCTGCCCTCGCTCTCGGCCGCGGCATCGCGCAGGTCGCCCAAGAGCTTCGGCGCGGCGCGGCGCCACCAGCGAAAGACGAAGACGCCGAACAAGATGCGAAAGAGCGCCCAGATCAGCGGGACCGGCGAGGTCCGAAAGTCATCGCCGAGCTTGGCGAGGGTGTCGGGGATGCGCTGGGCTTCGACCCGCGCGAACAATCCGATCTGCTCGAGCTCGCGCTTGAAGTTGCGCACGCCCACCGGGCCGAAGCCGGTGGCGCGGCTGCGCAGCTCGCTGGAGGCGTGGGCGAGCATGGCGAGGCGGCTGCGGTTGAGGGCCTGCGTGTCCTCGGCGAGCTGCACGACGGCGGCGCCGTGGACCTCGGCGTAGCGCGCGTCGAGCTCGTCGGCCCGCGTGACGAGCTCTTGGTAGAGCTCGGCGTTGGCGGGGGACAAAAAGCCGTGCGCCGGAGGCTCGTCGGGCCGCGGGGCCAGGTTGCGGCGCGGGCTGGCGTCGAGCAGCGCGGCGAGCTCGCGTTGGGCCTCGACGAGGGCGTCGTTGGTGCGACCAAAAAGAAGATCGGCCTCGGCCCGCAAGTCGCCGCGCTTGGACTCGAGCTCTCCGGCCGGGGCGAGGAGCTCTTCGATCTGTGTGTGGGCCTCGCTGCGCGCGGTCGAGAGCTCGGTGGTGTTCTGGGCGTACTTGGCCAGCTGCTCGCGGACGCCGAGCAAGGCGGCCTTGCGGTTGGCGATGGCGCGGGCCTTCTCGTTCTCGGCCGCGGCCGCGGCTTCGAGCGCGGCTTGGCGATCCGCGGCGGCCTTTTCGGCCTCGTTGCGGGCGGCGGCCAGCTCGGCTTCGCGCTCGGCTTTCTCGGCCTCGGAGGCGGCGTCGGCCTCGGCTTCGGCGGCGGCGGCGGCCGAGGCGTCTTTGCGGCGCGCTTCGTGCTTGGCGATGAGACCCTCGATGCCGGCCTCCCCGCGGCTGCTCGCGCGCAGCTCGTTGAACCAGGCGGCGGCGGCCGAGGGCTTGGGAGCTTCGACGGCGCCAGTGGGGGCGGGGGCGCCGGCACCGGTAGGGGCAGGCGCACCGGTGGGGGCCGCGGGCGCCGGACTGCGGGCCGCCTCGAGCAAGTCCACGCGAAACAAGGCCTTCGGATCGCGCTCGAGTTCGAGGGTGCCGGCCCGCAGCTCGGCGAGAGACTTCGCGCGGGCTTGCAGGGCCTGCGCTCGTTCTTCGCCGAGCTTGGCCTCGGCTTGGGCTTCGAGGTAGGCGCGGCGAAGCTCGGCGTGGGCGTCGAGCTTGGCGACGAGTTCATCGGGGGCGAGGGCGAGTAGTTCGCGCAAGGCGGCGGCCACCGGCTCGCGCGCGGCGTCGATCTCCTGCGCGAAAGGATCGGACTCGGACCCGGGCTCGGACTCGGGGGCCACCCCGACGCGGGCGCCGAGCCAGGCCAACACGAGCTCGCGCAAGGTCGGTGAGGCCGCTTCGAGGTCGAAGGCCAGCAGCTTCTTCGCGTCGACCGCGGGATCGAGCTCACCGCGAGCCAAAGCACGCAGTCGCTCGGCCCGCGCGAGCTCGGCGGCGCTCGGACCCGCGGGGGGCGTGGCGTCTCCCGTGGCCGGCGCAGCTTGACCCGTGGCCGGCGCGGCTTGACCCGTGGCCGGCGCGGGCTCGCCACCCTCCTCGCTGGGGGGCGCCGTGCGGGCCCCGTGCGGGATCAGCAAGGCCGCGGCGAAACCCAACGCGGCGAACCAGGACCGTGAGCGGGGAAGGGAGGTGGGGCGGGGCACCGAGCCTCAGACTATCGCAGCTGGCGGGCGACGAGAATGTGCATTGGCCGCGAGCAGGCCGGGCAGCCCGCGACCAGCTGGACGGTCCGGGTCAGGCCGCGAGCCGTCGGACGGTCAAGGTCTCGTAGGGCATGTCGACCCCCGCCGTGCGCAGGGCCTCGAAGACCTGCTCGCGCAGCTCCCAGCGCACGTCGAGATGGTCCCGCTCGTCGCTGATCCACATGCGCAGCTCGACCGCGACGTTGTAGTCGTTCAGCGCCGTGACCACGACGCGGGGCGAGCGTTCGGCCAAGCGGGCCGGGTGGGCCTCGGCCAGCTCGAGCAAGAGCCGACGTGCCCGGCCCAGGTCCTCCTCGACGCCCAAGGTGACGGCGATGTCGACGCGCAGGTGCGGGAAGTTCGTGTAGGAGACGACGGTGCCATTGGCCACGGTGGCGTTGGGGATGGCGAGCATCTTGCCGTCGACGGTGACGATGCGCGTCGATCGCATGGTGATGGTCTCGACCCGGCCGTACTGGCCGTTGATCTCGACCAGGTCACCGATGACGAAGGGCCGGTCCCAAAAGATGAAGATCCCGGAGATGACGTTGCTCAGCGAGTCACGCGCCGCAAAGCCGAGGGTCAGGCCGGCGATCCCCAAGCTGGCGATGACCGAAGAGGTGTCGATGCCCAAGCGCGCCAAGGCGGTGACGACGCCCAAGATCCCGATGGCGTACTTCACGGTGGCGCCGACGAAGGCCATCGCCGTGGCATCCAGCACCTTGCGGGCCTCCATGCGTCGCAGGGCGCGCCCAGCGAGACGCCACAGCACCCAAAAAAAGAGCAGCGTCAGGGCGGCCGAGCCGAGCTTCGGCATCCACTCGCCGATGGCGGCGGCGATGGACTTGGGGTCGAACATGGCGGAGAGCTCCCGGGAGATGGCGTCGAACATGACGCCGGCATGGTAGGCGAAGGCGGGGAGAGGGCCCGCGAACACCCTGTGCGAAGGTCTCGAGCGCGCCGACCCGGTCGGCCGGTCGGCGGGCGCTCGAGCTCACCGGCGGCCTCGGCCAAGTGGCGATTTTTGCGCCCGCCTGTCCGGCCGGCCAGCTCAGCGCATCTGCGCACTGCATTCGAGTGGTGTGATCGCGCGAATACGCGGTGGTCTCCTCGGGCCGTGTGGCAAGATCGGCCAAACGGCCGGATACATGTGGTCAAAGGTCGCTACGCCGCCAAAACGAGGTTTGTGTTCGATGTACGGATGTGTCATTGAATCGCGCGATCGCGTGATCGTTGGAGGCAAAGTAAAAATATATTTATCAGTGTTCAGGGGTGGCGCAGGGGGGAGGGGCGTGCAACTACCAAAAGAGGTCCCCCCTCATGGTTGCTTCTTCTCTTCATGCACGACTGGGAGGCCGACTTCGGCTCGTCGCGTCCTCCCCGACCCAAAATCTGAGCGAACTCCCCGGCGAAATGGGCGCCCCGGCTGCGCCCTATCACGACCCCGGAAGCTGGCGGGAGATCGGCCGCTACCTGGTCTTGCGCAAGATCGGCGAGGGCGGGATGGGCAGCGTCTACCTCGCCTACGACCCCGAGCTCGACCGCCGCATCGCCATCAAGCTGCTTCGAACGCCCAAGCTCAGCCGCAAGATCGGCCGTCGCGGCCTCGACGACGAACAGCGCCGCCTACGCCGCGAGGCCCAGATCCTGGCCCGTCTCTCGCACCCGAACGTCGTGGCCGTCCACGACGTCGGTGAGCACGCGGGCCAGGTCTTCATCGGCATGGAGTACGTCGAGGGGCTGACCTTGGCCGAGAAGATCGAGTACGCCGAGCCGGGCATCGAACTCCTGCCGGACTTCTTGCAGGCGGCCAAAGGGCTGATCGCGGCGCACGGGGTGGGGCTCGTCCACCGCGACTTCAAACCCGAAAACGCGGTGGTGGGGACCGACGGCCGCGTACGGGTGATGGACTTCGGCCTGGCCCGGGACAGCGACGAAGACCCGGCGATCATCCCCGCGGTCACCGCCTTGCCAGGAACCGAGCAGCTGACCTTGCCGGCCTCGACGGTCGGGGATGGCGACGTGGTGGGCACGCCCCGCTACATGTCGCCCGAGCAGTGGGCGGGCGAGCCGGCGACGACGGCCTCGGACCAGTTCTCCTTTTGCGTGGCGCTGTGGCGCGCGATCTTCCAAGAGTGGCCCTTCGAGGCGACGGATCCGACCTCGGTGGCGATCGCCGTGAGCCGCGGGGTGGTGACGCCACCCCCGCGAGGGATCGGCGTGCCGCGCCACGTGCAAGCGGCCCTCTTGCGCGGCTTGAGCGTCGACCCGGCCAAGCGCTTCGAGTCCATGGAAGCCCTGGTCGAGGCGCTGCGTGGGCCGCCTCGCCGACGCCCCTACTTCGCCTTTTTCGCCGGTGCCGCTGCGGCCTCGCTGGCCTTGGTGGCCGGGATCTCCTTGGGGGCGCAGTCCCCATGCCCCGATCCGGAGCCCGAACTCGAGTCGGCGTGGAACGCCGAACGCCGCGCGAGCCTGCTGGACAAGGCGAGTTCGCCGAGCGACGCAGCCGCCCTCGGCGAGCTGGCCGGACACCTCGACGACTACGGGGACCGCTGGCTCGATCAGCACCGAGACAGCTGCGCGGCCACCCGGGTCCGCGGCGAACAAAGCCGCGCCGTCATGGACGACCGCATGGCCTGCCTCGACGAAGCCCGCCAGCGCCTCGATCAAGTCGTCGGCAGCTTGGCCGCCAAAGACCGCATCGACGCCGCCGACCTGCAAGACGCACGGCTGAGCTTGGTCGAACTCTCGGGCTGCGACGCACCCTAGCGGCGCCGCACCAGCTTTTGAAGGTCCTGCAAGATCGCGTAGGCGACGGGGAGCAGGCCCAAGGTCACGACGGTGCCGAAGAGCACCCCCCACGCGAGGGTCGAGATCATCGGGACGATGAACTGGGTCGAGCCGGTCGCGCCGGCGATGGTGGGGAAGAGGCCGGCCGTGGTGGTGACGGAGGTGATGACCACGGGGCGCAGGCGCGAGCCGGCGCCTGCGGCGATCGCTTCGGGGCCCAGCGACAGGCGGCCGCTGCCCTCGCGCAGACGATTGAGCGCGCTCATCATGACCACCGAGTCGTTCACGAGCACCCCGGCCAGGCCCAGCATGCCCACGCCCGCGATGATGCTGACGTCGATGCCCTGGATCATCAGGCCGACGAGGGCGCCCACGATGCCGAAGGGGATCACCAGCATCACCAAGAAGGGCTGAAGCAGGGAGCCGAACAAGAGCAGCAGCGCCATGTAGATGAGCGCCAGGCAAGAGACGAAGGCGATGCCCAGCTCGGCCACCGCCGCCCCCTGCTGCGCCAGCTCGCCCCCTTGGCGGATGTGCACCGCGGGGAAGGTCTCGCGTAGCTTGGCGTCGACGATGAAGCGGCCGATCGCGTCGTTGATCTCGGCCACCGTGGTGACCGTGCGATCGATGTCTCCGTAGACGGTGAGCGTGGCTTCGCCGTCGACGCGCTCGACCTCGGCGACGCCCGGCGCCTCCTCGAGCTCGACGAGTGCGTCGAGGGGGATCGCGTCTCCGGAGTTGTTGAGCACCGTCAGGTTCTTGAGGGTGTCGAGCGACGAGGCGGCCCCGTCGACGAACTGGAGGCGAAAGGGCATCAGCTCGTCGTGCAAGCGCAGTTCGTCGATGATCATGCCGTCGAAGGCCACCCGGATCGCCTGGGTGACGGCGTCCGCGTTCACGCCCCGCGCGGCCATGGCCGCCTCGCGTAGATGAACGCTGACCACCGGCTTGCCCGGCTCGTAGCTCGTCTCGAGGTTCAAGACCTCCGGCCGCGTCTCCAAAAATCCGAGCAAAGCCTCGCGCACCTGCAGGCGCTCTTGGCTCGGACCGGTCAGCTCGATCTCGACCGGGCGCCCCTGGGTGGGGGAGCTCTCTTTGCTCACGACTTCGACCAGCTCGAAGCCCTCGAGCTCGTCGAGCGCCGCGTCGACCTCGTCGACGATGAGCAACGAAGAGCGGCTACGGGCGCCGGCCGGCTGTAGGTAGGCGGTGATCAAGGCCCACTCGGCCCGTGTCGCGCCCGACTCCAGCCCGACGTTGTGGTGCCCCACCTGGGTCGAGACGCCGAGCAGGTCGGCCTCGCCGACGGTCTGCTCGATGAGCTCTTCGACCTCGCGTGCGCGCAGGGAGCTGCGCTCGAAGCCCGAGCCGCGAGGAAGCTCGAGCTTGACCATGAACATGTCGGCGTCCGTGGTGGGGAAGAGATTGAAGGGGACGCGGCTCACGGCCATCACCGCGAGTCCGATCGTCGCGGCAACAAAGAGGCTCGCGGCGAGATAGCGGCGGCGCACCATGCCCAGGATCAACACGTCGTAGCGGCGGCGAAGACGGCTGAACCACTGCCGCGGGCGCGCGCGTGAGCCATGGGCCAAGTGCGCGGGGAGCATGAGCTTGCACTCGATGATCGATGCACCCAGGGTCAGGCCCACCACGATGGGGATGGAGGCGAGCAGCTTGCCCTCGATCCCGTTCATGAAGAGGATCGGGGCGAAGGCCAGCATGGTGGTGACCAAGCTGGTGATGACGGGGGCCGAGACGGCGTGGGCCCCCTCGATGCTGGCCTCGACCCCCTCGAGCCCATCTTCACGGGACTGGTAGATGCTCTCGCCGGTGACGATCGCGTCGTCGACCAACATGCCCAGCATCAGCAGCAGGGCCATCAAGGTGATGAGGTTCAAGCTCTGGTCCGCGAGGTGCATCCCGGCGAAGGCCAAGCCGATCGAGATCGGAAGTCCCAGCGCGACCCAAAAGGAGATGCGCAGGTCGAAAAAGAACATCAACACCAAGAACACCAAGCCGACGCCCATCAGCGCGTTGTCGACCAAGGTGGCCAACATGTCGCGGGTGAAGCGTGAGGTGTCGTTGATGACCTCGAGGCGCACCCCGGCCGGCAGCTCGTCGGCCACCTCGCCCACATAGTGGCGCACGGCGTCCGCGGTCTCGAGGGTGTCCGCGCTGCGCTGCTTGCGAACCATCATGATGATGGCCAAGTCGCCGTTGGAGCGCGCCTGGGTTCGCCACTCGGCGAAGTCGAGATGCACCTCTCCGACATCCCCGATCCGTACGAGGTTGCCGACGCCCTTGGACTTGACGATGACGCGCTCGACATCCTCGGGGTGGTCGAAGCCGGCCACGGTGAGCACCTGGCGCTCGGTGACGAAAGACTCGATCGAGCCCCCCGAGGTGCGCACCTCGCCGCGACGGATGGCCGCGGCGATGTCGTCGTAGCGGATGCCACGTCGCAGCATCAAGGCCGGATCCACCAAGACGGAGAGCTCGCGCTCGCGGTAGCCGACCTTGGAGATGCGGCCGACGCCCGGCACGGAGCCGAGCTCGTCTTCGAGGCGGTCGACGGTCGAACGAAGCACCTCTTCGGGGACCTGGCCCGACACATGCAGCTCGAGGATCGACATCTCGCCGGTGGTTCCCTCGTCGACCGAGGGTCGATCCCGGGCCTGGTCGGGAAAGGACAAGGTCGCCTGGTCGACGGCCTTTTGAATGTCGGAGACGACCTGCTCTTTGTCCTCGATGTCGCCAGCGAGACGGATCGAGACCACCGACATGCCCTCGCTGCTGGTCGAGTCGATGCGCTCGATGTCGGCCACCCGCTCGAGCTGGGTCTCGATGGGCTCGGTGATGGCGAGCTCGACGTCCTCGGGCCCCGCGCCGGGGTAGGGCATCGAGACGGTGACGATGCCCATGTCGATCTCGGGCATGGTCTCGGCGTTCATCGCTCGCGCCGCGATCAGGCCGACCCCCAAGGAGGTCAGCATGAGCAAGTTGACGAGCAGGCCGCGCCGCGCAAAGAACTCGATGATCGCCCGCATCTAGCCCTCCGCCTCGGGCGTGGGCGCGGGCTCCGGCGCGGGCTCTGGTGCTGGCTCTGGCTCAGCTTTGTCCGTGGGCGCCGCTTCGGGACGCGCAGAATCGGCAACCTGAACGCGCACGCCATCGACGACCTGGGTCACCCCGTCGACGATGACCGCCTCGCCCGGCTCGATGCCCTCGTAGCAGGGGACCTCGCTGTCGTTGCCGATCCCGAGGATCGGAAAACGCGCCTCGGCGACGCCATCGACCACGACATAGACGACCCGTCGCCGCTCGCGTTCGACGACGGCCCGCAGCGGCAGCACGACCAAGTCGGTGTCCGGCAGGGTCGAGAGCTCGACCTCGGCCGTCATACCCGGTCGCACGGCCCCCTGGGTGTTGGGCAAAGAGACGAGGATCTCGAAGTTTCCGGTGTCGGGGTCGGCGGTCAAGGCCGTCGACTCGACGCGCCCCTCGTACAAGCGCCCTCGTGCCCCGCCGACGCGGATGCTGGCGACAGACCCCGCCCCGATCCGGTTGACCTGGTGCTCGGAGACGTAGGTCCGCACCCGCAATAGATCCGTGGCGACGATCTCGAAGAGCTCGCGCCCGGCCGAGACGACCTCTTCGGCCTCGACATCGCGCGCGACGACGGTGCCGGCGACGGGGCTGCGCACCACGGCGTCGGCGAGGTCTCGGCGCACCCGCTGCGAGTTCAAGAGGGCGTCGTCATAAGCCTCTTCGGCTTTGCGCAGTCGAATTTCGGCCGCCTCGACCTCGCTGCGCGCGAAGACGGCCTGCCGCTCCATGGCCCGCAGCTCGTCGAGCTCCTTGCGCGCGTCGGCGATGGCCGCCTTGGCCGCCCGCGCCGAACCGGAGGCCTGCGAGAGTTGATTGCGCACGCTGGCCTCGTCAAAGGCCAAAAGCTCCGCGCCCTCTTCGACCTGGTCGCCGACCTTGACCGAGACCGACTTGACCTTGCCCCCCTGCGAAGCCTGAATCACGACCTGGGTGGCCGACTCGACCTCGCCGTAGGCCTGCACCTTCTCCACCCACTCGCCGGCCCGCGCCACCTCGACGCCGACCTCGCGTACCCGCTCGGCGGCGGGAGTCGCCGGCGCCTCCGGAGTCTCGGCCGGCGCGTCGCAAGCGAGGCCGGCGACGAGGAGCAAGGCCGTCAAGCTGGTCACGCAGCGACGGTGGAGGGCGCAGGGAGTGTCGTCGCTGGAGTCGGTCCGCAAAGTCATGCTTGCCTCGGTTGGGGTGTCATCCGGCGCGCGCCATCTGGATCGCCGGATTGGCGATCAATGGGACCAGGTGGTCACCCCTTCATTGTACGCAAGACGAGCGGATGCCGGTCGGCGCGATTGCGCGGCGAGCGGACCCGCGACTCGAGCTCGTCGTCGGCGCACGGCGGGGACTGCAGCCCGCCGGCCGGCCGCTAGGCCTCGTCGTAAGCCCGCTCGAGCGCCGCGACCTCGAGCTTCACCATCGTCAGCATGGCCTTCATCACGGCCTGTACCTTCGACGGGTTGTCGTCGCGAATGAGCTGCATGAAGCGGCGCGGCACGATCTGCAAAGTCAGGCCAAAAGGATCGGTGATCCAGCCGCACTGCATCGGCTCGGCCCCGGCCTCGATGAGCGCGTTCCAATAGCGGTCGACCTCGGCTTGGTCTTCGCAGTCGACGAAGAGCGAGAAGCCCGACGAAAAGTTGAAGGTCGGCCCGCCGTTGAAGCCCATGAAGACCTGGCCGCCCACCACGAACTCGGCCGAGGTGACCGGGCCGTCGTCTCCCTTGCGCGCGACCTTGCGGATCTCGGAGTCGGGGAAGGTCGCGGCGTAGAACTCCATCGCCGCCTCGAGCTGATCGTTGAACATCAAGAAGGGCGTGACTTTGGACATCGGGGGCGACCTCGTGCGCAAGGGTAGCCGAAGCGACTTGTCCCAGACGCGCGTCGTGAACTTCGGGCCTAGCAAGGACTCCCGGCCATGAGTTGCGTCGGCAACCCCCCTTGTCCTCACGCCGTTCGGCCGTTCGGCCGCTTGGCCCCGAACAAAAAGTGTCGAACTCCAAAACGAGAGGGCCTCTCGAAGAGAGGCCCTGGGCGCAAAGGAAGGGCCTCGAACCCTCGCTCGTGTCGCTTCAGCCCGAGCCGCTGCGCGAGCGCGCCGACCTCAGCTCTCGGCCGTGTCGTCGAGCATGCCGAGACGCATGGCGCGCTCGCGCCACTTCTTGCGCGCAAGTTCCCGCAGGTCGGCCACGCTGTCGGCTTCGTCGACGATCTCGGTGCCGAAGAGGGTTTCGACCACGTCTTCGAGGGTGACCAGGCCGGTCGTGGTGCCGTTGCCGTCGACCACCAGCGCCATGTGGGTCTGTTGATCGAGGAGCCGCTCGAGCAAGTTGGACAGCGGCTGTTCGTCCGACACGGTTTTGAGTTCGCGTCGCAGTTCGGACAGGGGCGTGTCACCTTGGCCGCGGGCCGCTCGAAACAGCACGTCGCTACGCAGCACGTAACCGGTGACTTGGTCGAGGGTGCCTTGGTAGATCGGGATGCGAGAAAAGCGAAGCTGCTCCTCGCGGTCGACCAGCGCGCCCACGGTGTCGGCCTCGGGCACGGCGAACACGACGGTGCGTGGCGTCATGACGTCGCTCGCGCGCACCTCGGCCATGCGGAAGAGGTTGCTCAGCACGCGGCCCTCACTGCCGGCGAAGAGCCCCTGGCGAGCGCCGCGCTCGGCGATGGCGCTGATCTCTTCGGCGCTTGGCTCGGCCCCGTGGCTGCCGCCCCCGAGTTTGCGCGCGAGCCACGACGACACGGGCACGAAGCCGGTGATCGTCATGACGAAGGTCACCGGCACCAAGGTCGCCGCGACGCCCGGCGCCAGCTTCTTCCAGTGCGTCGCACCCAGGGACTTGGGAATGATCTCGGAGACGAACAAGATCAGCACCGTCAACACGCCCGAGATGATCCCCATGGGCACGTTCTCGAAGACCTTGGCCGACTGCGCACCGACACCGGCCGCGCCGACGGTATGGGCGACCGTGTTGAGGCTCAAGATCGCCGCCAAGGGGCGGTCGACGCTGTTCTTGAGCTTGGTGATGCGTTCGGCGGCCGGGCTGCCCTCCTTTTCGAGGGCCGCCACGTAGCCGGGGGTGATCGACAGCAACACGGCCTCGAAGATCGAGCACGCGAAGGACACACCCAAGGCGAGCGCGAGATAGAAGACGAGCAAGCTGAGGTCGGCGCTCATGTCGTGACGAAGGATAGTCGCCCACCCGGCCCGCTGGAATGCTCGCGCGGAGAAGCCGGCTCAGGGCCGCTCGACCGACCCGTGCGCACGAAAAAGGGCCTCTCGAAGAGAGGCCCTTGGTGCGAAGGGAGGGACTTGAACCCTCGATGCACCCTCCCGTCGCGGGTGATCACCTGGAGAATTCGCAGCGAGATCAGCGAGTTTTTCGCCTCGCGTGTGGGGGCTCGTTTGCGCATGTGGCCGAGCGTGGCTGGACTTGGTTGCCAATTGGTTGCCACCTTTAATGCGTGCCGAGCCGAAGGTTGACGGATGCGTTCGCAGAGCAAGCGCGCGTGTCTCGTCGCACCTACTTTTGGGACCGGCAGCTCTCGGGCTTCGGACTGCGGGTGGGCCCGACCCGCGGATCTGGCCCGGTGGGGAAGCGGGTGTGGGTGTTTCGGTATCGACGGCCCGGGCAGGCGCGGCGCCCCGAGGTGCGCATTGGACGCTATCCGATGATGTCGGCCGAGGCGGCCCGCGAGGCGGCTTTGGCGATGAGCCTGGAGGTGATGCGCGGGCAGGACCCGGCCCGGGCCGACCAGCGGCCCGTGAAGCGGCGGGTCTACACGGTCCGCGACCTGTGCGAGCACTTCGAACGCTTCCACGTCCCGCGCCTATCGCCGAAGACGGCTCGCCCCTACAAGCAGATGATCAGCGGGCATGTGCTGAACCCGGACTACGGCGTGGGAGAGCTTGGAATCAACGAGGTGGAGCGCGCCGACGTACAGCGGATGATCGACGCCATCACCGAGCAGCTCAATCGCAACGGGCTGCGAAAGATCGGCCAGGCCAAGAAGGTGAAGAGCTTCTTTGCCGGGCTGCTGAAGTACGGGGTCGCCGAAGGCCTGCGGGACGCGGGGCTTGGCTCACCGATGCGCGGGGTTCGCATCGATACGCGCCGCAAGGACTTCGAGCTCGAGCGCGTCCGCCCGGTGGGGCATGTGTTCGAACCGGAAGAGACGCGTGCGGTGTGGCGAGCCTTCGAGCGGACGGATGTGTTTCGCGCGGCGGTCGATGCCCTCAAGTTGATCGCCCTGACCGGGATGCGGGCCGACGAAGCGCGCACGCTCACATGGGACGCGGTGGAGCTCGACGGGGACTATCCCTGCGTCCGGCTGCGACGGCACAAGACGGACCGCAAGCGACCCATCAAAGAGGTTCCGCTGTCGGGCGCGGCGGTCGAGATGCTCCGCGCTCGGGGGCCAGGCCTCCCCAAGTGTCCGGTCTTCGAGTCGCCCCGCGATGCCGGAAAGCCCCTTGGGGACCTCTGGACGCCCTGGTCCAAGATCCGCAAGCTGGCCGATGTGCCCCGAGCGAGGATCCACGACCTGCGTGGCCTCGCGGCTTGCCACCTCGTCGAACAAGGCTGGTCCGAGGTCCAGATCATGAACCACATGGGCTGGGACGCACCGGAGATGGTCCGCCGCTACACCGCGGCCTCGAGAACGAAAAAACGAGAGGGCGCCCTCATCCTGGAGCACCGACTCACTGGCGCCCCGGCCACGGCACCCGCCCCGCGGGTTGGGTAAGCTGAGCCCTTGGGCATCGCCGCGTCGACCCTACTTCCGATCGAAGAGGTCGTCGCCCGCGTCGCCACCGAAGTCTCAGTACCGGCCCGCGACCCCAAGGGCCTCGAGGTCTACTCGACGGCCGCCCAGCTCGTCGCCGAGATGATCGCCGAGGCAGTCGGTTGTGTTCAATCGGAGGACTCGGCTCACTGCGGTCCACGGCGTTTGGAGGCTCGGGAAGAGCTCGAGCGGTCGACCCAGGGCACTTGGTAGATGCCAGGCTTGGCGGCCCGAGCGTCAGCAGCCGAGCAACCTTGATTCGGCGCGGCCGGACTCAGGTGAGCACTCTCCGCAGTGGGCAAGGGTTGGGGGTCATCGGTCGGGAAGTCCACGTTCGGGCACTCTGCGGGGGTGACCTTCTGCGCAACCACTTGCGCTGGGTGACCGATGCCGCTAGATTTCTCGCCATCCGTGTCCGGCCTTGTCAGACTGCTCGCGTGCGTCCTCGCGTTCGTCCTGTTCCCAGGGTCGACCGAGATCGTGGAGAACGCGACACATTTGGTCGCATCGGGGCACACCGCCCACGCGGTGGAGGACACGGACCATGACCCCGAGGGCGACGAGCACGGATGCTCCGGCACGATTCATGTGTGCTCCTGCCACACGTCGGTATCGTTTCTCGTGAACGACGACCGTCTTGCCCTCGCGGCCCCGCTCGTGTTGTCGTCTCCTGCTGACGCCTACGCCTGGGGAGGGCCCGCCAGTGGCCACCCCCTCGGCGTCCACCGCCCCCCCTCCGCCTAAACCGGCGAACCATAGGAGTGGTGCGTCTTCGCATCGAGTCGATTCCGACTCGGTGACGCGCACCTGTTGAGAAACCTGTGGCCCGTAGCGGGCGAGGAGCGAAAAGTGAAAAAACCATCCTTGTCGGGGGGGGAGACCTCTCCGTATCCGAGTCGGAATCGACTCGTCATGAAGTCGTGCGTCTTGGTGGCAAGCGCGTTGGCAGTGACCTTTGGGTGCGACATACCTTCGAGCAGGCGTACCGAGGTACCCGGGCCGGCGCACACAGCGACCACACCGGATCTCGTCGCTGAGAAGCCAAAGGCTCCGTCCGATGGGAGGGTCTCGCTGCCCCAGGCCCTTGCCTACGCGAAGGAGAACGCCCCCGAGGCGGTTGTCGCGTCCGCCGAGGCGGGTCTCGGGGATGCTGAAGTTACTGCGTCAAAGCAGGTTCAACCGTTCAATCCAACACTGAGCGTCGGATTGGGTCAGCGTAGGCAGGCGGGGGGCACAGGGCTCGATGCGCAAGTGGCCTTGACGCAGCAGATCGAGATCGCGGGGCAACGCGGGAAGCGACGCGAGAGCGCGCAGATGTACCGGGAGCTGACGCAGCTTGGAATCGACGCCGCGGCTTGGACGGTCCACGCCGACGTACATCGGGCGTTCGAGCGGGCGCTCCTTGCCCAGGAGCGGCTGACCCTCGCAGACGAACGGGTCGCGGTTGCCAAGGAGTTGCTGCGGGTGGCCGAGCGAAAGGTCGAGGTCGGCGAGGAGTCCTCGCTGGTAGTCGACGTTGCAAACGCCGAGCTTTGTGTCGCCGAGAACACTGCCACGGCCGCAGCCGCAGACGTGGAAGAATTCCGGCTGCTGCTTGCCTCCGCCATCGGCTGGCCCTCGCCTCCCGGGCTGGAACCGGTTGGGCGTCTCGACGCACCGACGCTGGCCGAAAGCGGCCCTGAGTTGATTCGCTCCGCCGCGGAGTCGAGTCCTTCCGTCCGACAGGCGGAGACGGCCAGGCGGGTTGCTGAAGCCGACCTGGCGACCGCGAAGCGGGAGGCATGGCCCTCCCCAACGGTGGGCGTCAGCTTCGCCCGCGAAGGCTCGACGACAACACCCGACAACTTCAGTCCTTCATCCACCATCTGGATGGGCACGCTTCAGATCCCCATACCCAGTTTCGCCAGGAACCAGGGTCCCGTGGCCCGCAGCAGGGCGCGCGTCAAAGTGGCAGAGGCGAGACAACGCGCCGTGTCTATCCAGTACATAGCGATGGTCAGTGCCGCCATCGCGCAGGTAAACGCAGCCGCCCGCCAAAGCGCTGCGCTCGAAGGCAGTGTCCTCCCAACGTTCGAGAAGTCTCTCGCAGCTCTGCGAAGATCCTACGACGTTGGCGAAATGGGGTACTTGGAAGTCGCGCAGGCGCTGGACCGGCTGTGGGCGGCACGACAACAGGCTCTGGACGCGCGCGCAGCATACTACGAGGCGTTCGCAGATCTAGAGCGCCTGGTTGGACCGCTCGACTCGACCCGCAGCTCGTCGAGTCGAGGTGCCACGGATGGAGGAGGGGCACGATGACCACCAGACGAACCAAATGGGGCTTGTTCGCCCTGCTCACGCTTGGCTGCCAAGGCGAAACGCCGGTCGGCGGTGGCGAGCACTCGGAGCACGCAGACGAGGGTGCAGAGGGCGAACACGGCGACGAGCTGGTTCTCGATCCACACGTGATCGAGCGCAATGGGATCAAGACCGAACCGGCGCAGCGACGGCTCCTCCTCGGGTCGCTAGAGGTTCCCGCTGAGGTACAGGTCAACCCGGACAAGACAGCGCACATCTCCTCGCTCGTGCCCGGCCGGCTTTCGGAGATTCGCGTGGCCCTGGGGGATGACGTGGAGAAAGACGATGTGCTCGCGCTCGTCGAGAGCGTGGAGCTTGGGCGCGCACGAGCTGACCTCCGTGCGGCAAGAGCTCGTAAGGTTGCGGCAGACGCTGAGGTCCGGCGCATGTCCACCCTGGTCAGCGAAGGGATCGCGGCGAAGAAGTCTCGGGTTGAGGCCGACACGCGGGCCGATCAAGCGCGCGCGGACGTTGCAGCCGCTCGCGCCACGCTCTCGGTTTATGGCCTCGCTGGTGGGGCAGGACCTAGTGTTGTCCTGACGAGCCCGCTGGGCGGAACGGTAATCGAGCGCCACGCGAGCCCTGGGGAGGTTGTGGACTCCGAGACCGACAGCTTCGTGGTCGCGGACCTGAACCAGCTCTGGGTGATGGGGCGGGTTTACGAGCAGGACCTTGGTCGCGTTGCAGAAGGTCTCCCGGCCGAGGTCGCACTCATCGCCTATCCCGGTCGAACGTGGGACGGCGTGATCGACTACGTGTCGCGCACGCTAGACGAGGACACGAGAAGCGTCGCCATCCGTGTGGTTCTCGACAATCCAGAGGGCGTGCTGCGCCCGGGGATGTTCGGGACCATTGCACTTGGCCAAGTCGGGGCGGGTGTCGAAGGTGCCACGACCGAGGTTATCTCAGTCCCGGAGACGGCGGTTTCTACCATGGCCGACCGAACCGTGGTCTTCGTCTCCGGGGACGAGCCGGGTTCGTTCCGGGTGCGCGATGTCGTTGTAGGTGAAAGCGCCCATGGGTTTGTCGAGATTCGAGGAGGGCTCCAGCCAGGTGAGGCGGTCGTGACGCAAGGCGCGTTCGTACTCAAGTCCGAGTTCATGAAGGCGTCGATTGGCGAAGGGCACGAGCACTAGGAGAACCGACATGATCAACGCCATCGTCAACATGTCGCTGCGACACCGGCTCGTCGTCATCTTCTTCGTCTTTCTGGTTGGAGTCTTAGGCCTGCGAGCGATGGAAAAGCTCCCCATCGACGCCGTGCCCGATGTAACCAACGTGCAGGTGCAGGTGCTCACCAACGCGCCTGCCCTGGGACCGCTTGAAGTCGAGCGCTTCGTAACGTTCCCCGTCGAGACCGTCATGAGCGGACTGCCGGGTACCGAAGAGCTTCGGAGCGTCTCGCGCTTCGGTCTGTCTGCGGTCACCATCGTATTCGAGGAGGGCACCGACATTCTCGAAGCTCGACAGCTCGTCGAGGAGAGGCTCTCCGCCGCCCGCGACGCCATTCCACAGGGGTACGGCGAGCCCGAGATGGGCCCAATATCCAGCGGACTCGGAGAGATCTACCAGTTTGAGGTTCGCGGAGATCCGTCGTGCGCACGGGAGGGGCCAGACACCGATGAATGCTGGACCGCGATGGAGTTACGAACGCTCCTCGAGTGGCAGATCGCGTTCCAGCTGCGGTCCGTGCCCGGCGTTGTCGAGGTGAATACATTCGGCGGCGAGCTAAAGACTTACGAAGTCCAGGTGGAGCCAGACCGACTGTTAGCGCTCGGCATCGGCCTGGACCGCGTGTTCGATGCCTTGCGCCTGAACAACGGGAACGCCGGTGGTGCGTACATCGAGCACGCTGGAGAGCAGCGTCTCATTCGAGGCGTTGGCCTCCTCGAATCGGTGAAGGATATCGAGTCTGTCGTTGTCGAGACGCGAGATCATGGCACGCCGATTCTGGTCGGAGACATCGCACAGGTCCGGGTCGCTCCGATGGTCCGGCAAGGGGCCGTGACGAGGGACGGCCGCGGCGAAGTGGTAACGGGCATCGTAATGATGCTTCTGGGCGAGAACTCCAACGAAGTTGCTCGCGCAGTGGACGACCGAATCGAGGAGATCCGTCCGTACCTACCTGACGGGGTGACCATCGACACGTACTACGACCGTACGGAGCTCGTGGACCGGACGATTAAGACAGTGGCCAAGAACCTCATCGAAGGCGGCGTGCTGGTGATCGTGATTCTGCTACTCCTTCTTGGGAACGTCCGCGGCGGTCTGTTGGTTGCCAGCGTGATTCCGCTGGCAATGTTGGCAACGTTTATCGGGATGCGGGCGATGGGAGTCGCCGGCAACCTCATGAGCCTCGGAGCGCTCGATTTTGGGCTCATCGTGGATGGGGCGGTCGTCGTCATGGAGAACTGTGTCCGTGTCGTCGGTCAACGCCGAAACGAGGCAGTACGTGGTTCCATCGCGCGTGCGGTCATGCAGGTGGGGCGGCCCGTGGCCTTCGCGGTTGGGATCATCATCATCGTCTACGTGCCGATCCTCAGCCTCGAAGGTATCGAAGGCAAGATGTTCCGCCCGATGGCGCTGACGGTGATCTTCGCGCTAGCGGCGTCGTTGGTGCTGGCTCTGACGTTCGTCCCGGCGACGGCGACGATTCTGTTTCGACGAGGTGCGAGGGAGAAGGAAACGTGGCTTGTCCGCGCGGCCCTGCGCCTTTATCTGCCGGTTCTTCGTCGCACGATGCGTCACCCGCGTCTGACTGCTGCGGCGGCTGTTGTGATGTTCGGCTCCTCGCTGGTGGTCGTGCCCTTCTTGGGGGCCGAGTTTATCCCTCGTCTAGACGAGGGCTCCATCGCCATGCAGGCAATTCGCCTTCCGTCGGCCTCGCTGGAGGAATCGGTGGCCACCACGACGCGGATCGAACGCGAGATGCTCGAGCATTTTCCGGACGAGGTTGCGACGGTCGTCTCGCGGACCGGACGGGCGGAGATTGCGACCGACCCGATGGGCGTTGAGATGTCCGATATCTACCTGATCCTTCAGCCGCTGGACGAGTGGGTGGCTCCGAGCAAAGAAGCGCTCGTGGGCGAAATGTCCGAAATGATGGAGAAGGAGTTCCCGGGACAGAGATTTACGTTCTCGCAGCCCATCGAGCTGCGGACGAACGAGCTGATCAGCGGAGTCCGGTCCGATGTCGCCATTAACATCTACGGTGAGGACATCCCCACCCTAGCGAGGGTTGCCGACGACGTTGTGAACGTCGTGTCGAGCGTGCCGGGTGCGGCGGACGTGAGCGCGGAACAGGTCGTGGGTCTTCCATTCTTGACCGTGAAGGTTGACCGCGGAGCGTTGGCTCGCAACGGAGCGAACGCGAAGGATGTACTCGATGCGGTCTCTGCGATGGGGGGCCTCGCTGTCGGCGAGGTCTTCGAGGGACAAAAGCGGTTCACCCTCCAAGTACGCTTTCCGGAGCGACTGCGGGCCGACTTGGAGACGATCCGAAGGATTCCGATCTCCACGTCGAGTGGTTCGGTCGTGCCGCTGGGTCAGCTCGCCAAGATCGATCTCGACGATGGGCCGGCGAGCATCAGCCGAGAAAACGTTCAGCGACGCCTAGTGATTCAGGCCAACGTCCGGGGGCGTGATCTCGCGGGCTTCGTGCTCGAAGCACAGCAGCGCGTTCTCGACGAGGTGGAGCGGCCGCCAGGGTACTACGTCACCTGGGGAGGGCAATTCGAGAATCTCCAGGCAGCGTCCGGGCGGCTCGCCATCGCGGTTCCGGTCGCGCTCCTGCTCATCTTCATCTTGCTGCAGATGAACTACGGGGCGACGCGGCCGGCTCTGCTCATCTACCTCAACGTTCCGATGGCAGCGACGGGCGGGCTGCTCGCCCTCGCCGCGCGCGGGATGCCGTTCTCCATCTCGGCGGGAGTGGGATTCATCGCCCTGTTCGGCATCGCCGTGCTCAATGGCGTGGTGTTGGTGTCGCACATCCGCGACCTCCAGGGGGAGGGAATGCCCCTGTTCGAGGCGTGCTCGGAAGGGGCGAGGGATCGGCTGAGACCCGTCCTCATGACCGCCCTGACAGACATGCTCGGCTTTGTGCCGATGGCCCTCGCTGCGAGTGCAGGGGCGGAAGTGCAGCGGCCGCTGGCCACCGTCGTCATCGGCGGTCTGGTGACATCAACGCTTCTGACTCTCGTCGTTCTACCGACGATCTACGCATGGTTGGGGGAGCGGACAAAGAACGACGCGGGACAGACCCATCCAGAAATGTGGCTTGAACCGCCGGAGGAGGCCTGATGAAGCGGCACCAAATTGCCATGGGTCTGGCGCTTCCAAACGATGCACGGGACTGCGAGGCGTGTGTCGAGCGGCTGACGAACGTACTGCGCCGGCAACCCCACGTTCTCGATGCGCACGTGGACCTCTCGAACGAGAACGCGCCGAAGCTGTGCGTCCACTACGACGCCTCCGCCATCAGTATCCAGAAGCTCGATTCACTCGTGGTCCGGTCCGGTGCAGAGTTGACGGGTCGATTCGAGCATCTGACCGGCGCCGTCGAGGGACTCCGACACGAGCGCCAGCGAGGGGTTGTAGAAGCGGCGCTCCTCGCGGTGCCAGGCGTCCTCCATGTGGCATTGGGTTTCGGCAGCCGTCGCTTGATGATCGAATTCGACCCCCAGGTCACGGCCCGAAGCGAAGTGGTCGAGGAGGTGAAACGTGCGGGCCTCTCGATCTTGGACGGGCATCCGGAGCGTTCGGGTGACGTAGACACCGGCGAGCATGGCGAGAGGAACCACCACCATGGAGGTCCCTTCGGGGAGCGCTCTGAACTCGTCCTCAGCCTGGCGTGCGGGGGACTCACAGCAGCGGGCTGGACGCTTACGCAGTTGGATTTCCCCGCGGTGGTCCCCACGAGCTCGTTCGTGGGGGCCTACGCTCTGGGTGCTTGGTTCCCCGTGCAGGAAGTGATCGTCGCGCTCCGCGGCCGGAGGTTCGAGATCGACTTTCTCATGCTCTTCGCCGCCGCGGGCGCGGCCGTGCTCGGCGAGTGGTTTGAGGGGGCACTGCTCCTGTTTCTCTTTACCCTCGGCCACGCGCTCGAAGGGTTCGCCATGAGCCGGGCCCGTGCTGGAATCGAGGCGTTGCAGGGCCTCGTTCCCCGAACTGCGCTTCGCTTCGTTGGAGAAGAACAGGTTGAGGAGGTCCCCATCGAGAGCCTAGCGGTCGGCGACCGCATTCGCGTCAAGCCCAACACGAGCCTACCCGCGGATGGCTTCGTGGCGACAGGTACGAGCAGCGTGAACCAGGCGCCTGTCACGGGTGAGAGCGTGCCCGTGGACAAGCACCCTGTCGAGAACGTGGAGGACGCAGCTCGTAGCCCACAAGCGCTTCCAGCCGAGCATCGTGTCTTCGCCGGAACGATCAACGGCCCCGGTGTTCTTACGGTCGTGGTCACGAAGAGCGCGGCCGATAGCACCGTTGCCCGAGTTGTTGAGTTGGTGGCCGAGGCCGAGAGCGAGAAGTCACCGACACAGCGCTTTACGCAACGTTTTGAACGTGTGTTTGTCCCGGTCATCCTTGCTCTCGTTGTGTTGCTCCTCTTTGCTCCGTTGCTGTTGAACGAGTCGTTCTCCGACAGCTTCTACCGCGCGATGGCGGTCCTGGTGGCCGCTAGTCCGTGCGCGCTGGCCATCGCTACGCCCAGCGCGGTACTCGCGGCGGTCGCTCGCGCGTCGCGATCGGGAGTGCTGATCAAGGGTGGCGCCCACCTGGAGGCCCTCGGCCAAGTTCGGGCTATTGCGTTCGACAAGACGGGAACACTCACTCAGGGCAGACCTAAACTTACCGATGCGATCCCCTTCGGCCCTGCGACCGAAGCCGAACTCCTGAGAGTCGCAGTTGCGGTCGAGCGGCAGTCAGACCATCCGGTGGCGCAAGCCATCGTCAAAGCCGTTTCCGATGGCGACGACGAGGCAGTGCTCCCCGAAGTTGTCGACGTCGAGGCCATCGTAGGCTTCGGAGTGCGCGCGAGGGTCGATGGGAGGCTGGTCGCTATCGGGAAGCCCGGCTTGTTCACCAAGAATTCGGCGTTGCCCAAGCCTGTCCAGGACGCTGCCGAAGGGCTGTACGCCAAAGGCCGGACCGTCATGCTCGTACGGTCCGGAGAGACCTTCCTCGGTGCATTGGGCGTCATGGATACGCCGCGGAACGAGGCGCCCGCCGTCATCGAGAGGCTAAGGTCGCTCGGTATCGAGGAGACCGTGATGCTCACAGGGGATCATCAGCGAGTCGCGGACGCTGTCGCCCGCGAAGTAGGGTTGCAGGTGGCCCGCGGCGACCTCCTCCCAGAAGACAAGGTGGAGGCCATCACTGAGCTTGCCCGGACGTTGTCGCACGTGGCGATGGTGGGAGATGGTGTCAACGATGCACCGGCGATGGCCAAAGCCACCGTCGCGGTTGCGATGGGGGCCGCGGGCTCCGATGTCGCGCTGGAGACCGCAGGTGTGGCTCTAATGGCGGATGACTTGAACGCGCTGCCGTTCGCGGTGGGTGTCAGCCGTGCGGCCCGTCGCGTCATCCGACAAAATCTCTGGGCGAGCCTGGGGATGGTTGCGTTCTTGGTGCCAGCGACGTTGACGGGTGTTGCCGGAATCGGAATCGCCGTGGCCTTGCATGAGGGGTCCACGCTCGTTGTGGTCGCCAACGCCCTGCGGCTCCTCGCGTATCGGCACCGCGGCCTTTCCGGGCGAGGAAGCTCCGAGGCGGCGAGAAAACCGACCAAAGACTGAAGCCACCGCCAAACTCGAAGATCGAATCAGAAATGCCACAAACCACGAACCACGATTCTGCCTTTTGGCGCCGACACGCGAACCGCTACGACCGGGTTGCCCGGCTGCTCAACGGAAACTTCGACAAGATGGCGACCCGTGTGGCCGAGTTGGTGGACGGCTCCGGGCGCGCGCTGGAGATCGCGGCCGGCACAGGCCTCGTCACGCAGCTGATGGCAGGAGTCGTCGGCGAACTGGTGGCAACGGATGCCAGCGAGGATATGTTGCAGATCCTCCGCGGGCGGATGGCCGACCTCGGCGCATCGAACGTCCAGGTACGCACCGCGGACGCGCTGGCGCTGGATTTCGAGGATGGAGAGTTCGATGCGGTCGTCGCCGCGAACGTCCTGCATCTGCTTGGGGACCCGGGCGCGTGCCTATCTGAGATGCGCCGAGTCCTGCGTCCGAACGGACTGCTGTGCGTGCCGACGTTCTGCCACGGGGACACCTGGACGGCACACTTCGTGTCCCGGGTATTGCGCCTCGGCGGATTTCGAGTCGTCACGCGCTTTTCAGGAGAGGGTCTCGACAACCTGGTCGAGGGAGCTGGGTTCAGCTCGGAACGTCGGGAGCGCTTCGCTGGCGTCTTGCCGCTGTGCCTCGTGGCGGGACGAAAGGTTCCCGTGTGAGACCCACTTGGGGCTCATGACTCTCCGCACCGGCACTGGCGTCATGAGACGGACGAATTGCTGGGCAGATCGGCAGCGATGCCCCGCTTGGAAGTACTCGGGCGGTCGGAGCGCCGGCGCGAAGAGACTTGGACGCTCGGGTCGACGCTACGTGAGTTGGCCGTCCCGCCGCGATGAAGAACCGACGCGCAGCGTGACCTCGCGGCCTGCCATCTCGTCGAACGGGGCTGGTCCGAGGTCCAGATCATGAACCACATGGGGTGGGATGCGCCGGAGATGGTGCGCCGCTACACCTCGGCCTCGAGAACGAAGAAACGAGAAGGTGCGCGCATCCTCGTGCACCGACTCACTGGCGCCTCGGCGCCGGCACCAGCCCCGCGGGTTGGGTAAGCTTAGCCGGTGGGGATCGCCGCGTCGACGCTACTTCCGATCGAAGAGGTCGTCGCGCGCGTCGCCACCCAAGTCTCGCTGCCGGTCCGCGACCCCAAGGGCCTCGAGGTCTACTCGACGGCCGCCCAGCTCGTCGCAGAGATGATCGCCGAGTCAATTGTCCCCGCGTATCTCTGCTCCCCTGTCAGCGGGCAAGTCCACGAGCTCCCCACGCTGGCTGCCGGAGGCTACTCCGCCTTCGAGCTCCACCTAGACTCGAGCCTCGCCATCTTCGTCGAACCCTTCGAACCCTTCGGATCCACCTGGCCAAACCCCACCGCCGACACCGTCGTCGAGTGGGTCGATGCGTGGCGCTTTGCGCAGGAGCAGGGAAGCGTGGAGGCGTCGCTGCTTTCGATCCTGGGCGACGGCGAAGCGATCGAAGACGTGTCCGAGTTCAAGGTCGACACGCCGGTCTACTGCGTGTGCGTGCGTAACGAGGACGCCGATGTGCTTGCCGAGGCTTGTGCAGCCGAGGCGGACGCGCAGACCCGGGGAATTGGCGCCTGTCGGCAGCAAGCGAAAGCTGCCGCGGACCCGCTGCCCGGCGATGGGTCTCCGCTCACCACCGAGCAAGCCGCGCGCTACCTGGGGTTCAAGCCCTACACGCTTCGACGCTGGCGGTCGGAGGGGAAGGGGCCGCGGTACATCAAGAGTGAGGGGCGGAACGGGCGGGTTGGGTACCGTCTCGAGGAACTCGAGGCCTGGATGCGATAATCCTGAATCAGCGATTCTCCTTCTTGGCCCGGGTCTTCGTCAGCCCCCCCGGCTGCGCGAACGCAGTAAATTCGGGACTCTTGGAGTCGGAAAGATCTAGGATGCCGGATCCCGTCGGCGGTATCGAC
>JAUIJR010000740.1 GCA_030431075.1 Polyangia bacterium
CGCCGCACTTCCCTTCGCCCGCCGCACGTCCCTTCGCCCGCGGCACTTCTCTTCGCCCGCCGCACTTCTCTTCGCCCGCGGCACTTCTCTTCGCCCGCGGCACTTCTCCCCGACCGACGGCCTGCCCCACCTGGCGCTCGCTGGCCCCACGCTCGAGTCGCGCGCGCGGGCTGAGCGCCCCCCGATTCCTGCACGCAAAACGTGCAGAATCCGGAGGGCACGGCCCGTGCCCCCCCGGTTCTGCACCTTGGACGTGCAGGATCTGGGGGGCGCGGGGCGCGAGCCCGGGACTCGCGCGGGCCGATGCGGCTCCGGCTCGCTCCCCGGTCGACGTGCCGCATCGAGACACCCTGTCCCCGCCCGAGACGCGACCGCCCAGCTCGAACTTCGTGGGCACGCCAAAACCCCGCCTCCGGGCCCCATAGCCTCGCCGAGCCCCCCATGCGCGGCATGGCACGCGCCCTGCAAATCATCGTGGGCATGACCACCCCCAAGCGTGCGCTCACCTTGTCTCTGACCACCGCCGCCCTCATCGCCATGGCCGGCTGCCCCGAAAAAGACTCCCCCGCCGAAAAGGCCGGCGAAAAGATCGAAGACGCCGCCGACAAGGCCGGCGACGGCGTGGAGAAGGCCGGCGAGAAGATCGAAGACGCGGTCGAATAGGCAGCCCGGTCGGGCTGGCTCGACCCGACGAGCCGGCCCGACCCGGGCCTCGCGCCCAGGCGGACTCTCTTGCCCCCTACCGCGGCGCCAGCGTCGGCGGCAGCATCCGCCGCAGCTGGCCGTCGAGGACGACGAGGCCGGCGATGGTCCGCTCGCCCCTGACGAAGTCGGCGATGGAGTCGCGGACTTTGGCGAGGCCGCTGGCGTGGATGGTGGCTTCGACGTCGGAGGCGTCGTTGACCATGCGGCACATCTTGTGGGCGTGGAGCTCGAGCTGACGCCCGAGGGATTGAAGCGCCGGGCCGTCCCAGGCGGAGGCCAGGGACATGCGGGTGATGGCCGACTGGATGAGCGGGAGCAGCATGGCGTCCGACATCTCGAGGCGGGTGCGCAGCACCTGCTGAAGCGGCTTGCCCGATTGCTCGGCCAGGCGCATGACGTCGAGGATCACCGGCATCTGCTGCAAGGCGACGATGTGGCGGGCCAGGGACTCCGGGATGCCGCCTTCGATCAGTCGTTGGCTGCGGCGTAGCTGGGTCGCGGCCAGCTCGCCGGGAAGCTCGTCTTGGATGCCCTCGAGCAAGGTGCGGCCGGCGCTCTCGACCTCGGGGGCCACCGGGCGGCCCAGGGGTCCGAGCAAGAAGAAGGCCGCCTCTTCGAGCGCGCCTTGGAGCACGGCCATGGCTTTGTAGACCGCCTCTTGGTTGTGCTTGTCCTCGAGCGCGTAGAGCTCTTCGAGCATCTCGCCGCAGCCGCCGAAGTCGAAGGCCTGCATGTAGGCCAAGGCGATGTCGCGGTAGCCACGGCCGGAGACCGCCTGCATCTCGGCGAAGAAGGACGCGCCGGCGTTGTCGAGGATGTGGTTCACCAGCATCGTCGTCGCAATTTCGCGGCGCAGCAGGTGGCGTTCGTGGGCGTTGCCGGTCGCGTCGAGGATG
>JAUIJR010000234.1 GCA_030431075.1 Polyangia bacterium
CTGATCGAGGCGACCAAGAAGCAAGGCGCGAAGGACATCGAGCTTGTCGAGAAGCTGGACGAGCTCCCAGATCGCCTGGCCGCGCGCGCCGAGCCCGGCGACGTGATCATCACGATGGGCGCGGGCAGCATCACCGAGGCCTCCTTCGCCCTGGTCGAGCGCCTGCAAGCCCGCGAAGCGGGAGCGGCGAAGTGAGCCCCTCGCGTGGCGAGGCCCTACTCGCCGCGCTCTCCCCCACGACCCTCGCCGCTTGCGAAGGCCGCGCGACGATCCTGGCCGACGAGCCAATGTCGCGCCACACGACGTTGCGCCTGGGCGGCCCGGCGGATCTTTGGATCCGCCCGCACGAGATCGAGACCCTGTCCCTGCTGCTCGAGCGCTGCCACGCGCTCGAGATCCCGGTGACCTTCGTCGGCGCGGGCACGAACTTGCTGGTCCGCGACGGCGGAATCCGCGGCGCGGTGTTCAACCTGCAAAAGCTCAACCGCGTGTGGCAACCCGACGCCGAAGGCGCCCCCCAGGTGGTCGAGGTCGAAGCGGGCGCGTCGACCGGTCGCCTGCTCTCCTTTTGCACGAAGCTGGAGCTGGGCGGGGTGGAGTTTTTGGGCGGCGTCCCCGGTAGCGTGGGCGGCGGCCTGATCATGAACGCGGGGACCTACCTCGGCGAGTTCACGGACGTGGTCGAGACGGTGACCTCGCTACAAAGCGACGGCACCCCCGTGACCCGCGTTCACGCCGAGTGTGGCTTTCGCTACCGCGACTCGGACCTCCCCGCCGAGGAGATCGTGGTCCACGCCCGCCTCCAACTAAAGCCCCGCCCCCGCGCCGAGATCGACGAAGAGGTCGCGGCCCTTCGCGCGCGCCGCAAAGAACGCGAACCCAGCGGCGTCCCCAACAACGGCAGCACCTTCAAGAACCCCCCCGGCGACTACGCCGGCCGCCTCATCGAAACCGCCGGCCTCAAGGGCCTACGCCAAGGCGGCGCCGTCGTCAGCCCGAAGCACGCCAACTGGTTGGTGGTCGACAAGGCGCACGAACCCGCGTGTACGGCCAAGGACTTGCTCGCGCTGATCGCCCTCGTGCAGGAGAAGGTCGAGGCGGTGCATGGCGTTCGCCTCGAGCGCGAGGTGAAGGTGATCGGCGAAGAGGGGTGAGGCAGCGGCGCCGCGAGACTCGCCCGCCAACTGAGTTGACGTGGCCCAATCCGGCTCATCGCGTCCCAGCCCGCCCCGAATGCGTCCACCACCAGACGCCGTGGTCCGCCGCGCGCCGCAGCGCTAGCTTTCAATGGTGGGTGTGAGCGCCAACGCGACGACCGTCGCCTTCCTCGCGGCAACCTCGGCCGGCTTTGCCGCGCTGGCGAGCTGCGAGATGGGCGAAGCCGTCGCGCTCGTCGCCGACACGGATCGTCCGCAGGACCGCCTTCCGACCTGCGAGTTGATGAACACCATCGTCCTCGCCGACGGCAACACCCTCGCCCCCACCGGACGCACGGGCAACGAGATGCTGGCGAGGGTGCCGGCGTCCTTCGAGTCCACCTTGGCCTGGGACCTGGCGACCGAGGATGTCGAAGTGGTCATCGAAGGCGTCGAGGGGGTCGGCACGCCGATCACCACGACCTTTCGCATCCCCGCCGACCCGGTGTTCATCTACGAAGACTGGGAGCTGGTCGAACCCGAGCTCGGGCCTAGTGAAGAGCGCCCCGACATCTACGTGAGCTGTGCAGATTCGATCCTCACGCAGATCGGCGCGACCGTGGCCACCGAGGACGGCACACTCGCCTTCGAGGCCGCGTCGCTGCGCCTGCACTGGATCGCCGACGAGCCGGGCTCCTCGCGCCCGAACAACCCGACCGTGGTCGGCGACATCGAGCTCACTCACCCCCTCATCTCCTTCGTCCGGCCGGAGATGCTCGTCGCCGACGACACCAAAGAGCTCTGGTTCGAGTTCGGCCCCGCGGGCGTCGAAGGAGCGCTGGTCGCCCAGGCGAGCGGTAGCGAGGGCGACCATCTCAAGGTGGTGGCCAGATGGTGACCGCGCCCTACAACCCCGCCATCGCCGCGCACGCTTGCACGCTACACGCACAGATCTCCGGCGAGGCCTGCCCTTCGACGCAGGTCGTCACCGGAGCATCCGGCGTCCCCGCTGACGACTCCACGATCCACGGACCGGCGATCCCGTGCAGGACATCGCCGTCGCTCGGCGAGCTCAGATCCACGAGCTCTCGAGCCTCGACGAACACGAACATCCCGTCGGGATTGGGCGTTCCGTCGTCCTGGCAACCGTCGGGCTTCGGGCCCCAAATATCGAGGTAGTAGGCGCCTTCGCAGCGGCCGAAGCTTCGCCCCAGCTCGCAGCTGTCGGCGTCGCTGACCTCGGTGACCCGCGTCCACGCACAGCCGACCTTGACCCAACTCGCCGAGAATCGAGGCGCCGCCCAGCAGTCGTCTTCGCTCGTCAGCGCCTGGCACTCTTCGGACAGGGCCGTCAGGCACTCGAGGTCGCCGTAGGGATCTGCATCCGCACACAGGTCTCGCGCCGTCGTCCCGGATCCTTCGCACGCCAAAAGCGAGAAGGAGAGCGAGAGGGCCAGAGTCTTCGTGCGCATGGGCTTCCTACGGACCCAGTGTAGCCCCATTCGCCCCCCAGCTCCGCTACCCTCCCCCCCATGGCCACTTTCGTCGCCTTTCTTCGCGGCATGAACCTCGGGCGTCGGCGGGTGAAGAACGACGAACTCATCGATTGTTTCGAGGGCATGGGCTTTGCGGAGGTCTCGGCTTTTTTGGCCAGCGGCAACGTCATCTTCTCCACGCGGCGCAAGGCGGGGGCGAAGTTGGAGGGCGACATCGCCAAGGGGCTCGAGGCCTACTTCGACTATGCCGTCGATACCTTCGTGCGCTCGGCGGACGAGGTCGCGCAGCTCGGGGCGGCCGCGCCCTTTTCGGCTGCCCAGTCGAAGGGCAAGGCCGGCAAGGTTCAGGTCGCCTTGCTGAGCAAGGCGCCGAGTGCCGCGGTCGGCAAGAAGGTGCTCGCCTTCGCTGGGGGTGATGACGCGCTGGTGCTCGAGGGGCGCGAGCTTTTTTGGCTGCCCAAGGCGGGGCTCTCGGACTCCGAGCTCGACCTGCGGGGCATCGAGAAATTGGTGGGCAGCATGACCATTCGAACACAGCGCACCTACGCGCGCTTGGCTGCCAAGCTCGAACGCTGAGCATTCGGCGCTGGGCGCTGGGCCGTTGGCGCGGCCGGCGGCGGGGAATCCCTCCCTTTACCTGCTTTCCTTGGGCTCGCGCGTCAGGTCTGTACGCGGCGATGCCACCGTAGAGGCATGTTCGTCGAAGTACGGATCCGAAATCTCGAGTTGTTGCCCGAATTCGAGGCGCAGTGTGCATCGCGTGTGCAAAAGGCCCTCTCTCGACATGCGCCGGGAGTGCGTCGCGTCATCGTGCGCATTGCCGACGTCAATGGGCCTCGCGGCGGCGTCGACAAGCTGTGTCGGACCACCGTCGTGCTCGCCAAAGGCGGGCGCCTCGTCGCCGAGGGGCGCAGCGACCGGATCCGTCCGGCCTTGGCCCAGGCCCTCGAGCGCGTGCGAACGCAGTTGGACCGAAGTACGCGCAAGCGCAGCTCTACGCGCGCCGCTCGGGAGCGATGGGCCACCCCATTGTGGCCCAACTGAGGCGGCGGCGCCGCCCTCCGCTCAGGGTAAGCCCCCGATTCCCTGGGCGGAGGCCCCTCGTGCGCGAGCGGGGTGACTGCTGTCAGGCTGGGGGCGGGGAGATGAAGCTTCATGAGAGATAAGTTCGTCGTTTTGATGACCACCGCGACCTCCTTGAACGCGTCGACCTTGGAGCTTGCGACCGGATTGGCCGCCCAGAACAACGCGGTGTTGCTCTTTTTTCATGTCGTGCCGATGACCTTTGACCAAGGTGAGTCGATGCTGCACACCAGCGTGGCCCTGCGCGACGCGCCGCCCAAGCGTTGGCTTTCGGCCTTGCGACCCAGCGACGCGGCGGTGCCCCATCGTCATCGCTACGAAGTCGGGGACCCGCTCACGATCATCGAGCGCTTCGTGGCCGAGCACCACGTCGAGTTTGTCGTGGCCGAAGAGCCGCCGCGGATGTGGATCTCCGAGCTTTTGTGGCGAGGTTTCGCCGAGCGCCTGGTGCGGCGCATCGACTGTCCCGTCGTGATCGGGGGCCCGGCCTTCTTGCGTGCGAAGCGGCGTGTGCAAGCGCCGCGCCCCGTCTGGTCGGATGACGCGAGCGTGGCCGAGTTGCTCAACTCGACCGTCGAGGCGCGCTCCCATGCGCTGCGCGGATGGATGCGACGCGCGGCCTCGGCCGTCGAGGACATCGCCTACTCCGACTCGGTGCAGGCCTTCGTGGCGCTGGTCGACGCGCTGCAACGGCCGGCGCCTCCGACCTTGGAGCGGCGGATGCTGGTCGAACTCGAAGAGCACCGACGCGCGCTCGAGGCCGTGAGCTGGCAGCTTCGCGTGGGGGAGCAGGTCTGGGGCAGCGACTGGAGCCTCGACGAGGCCGACCCCACCTTCGCCAGCTGTCTGGCGCGGGCCAAAGCGGATGGGGCGAGTTGCACGCTGCCCATGGCGGGATCGCAGGACGAAGAGGGCTTGTGGATCTTGGCCGTGGCGGCCGTCGACGAGCGCGGCTTGCTCGTCTTTCGCTTCGATGCGGAGTCGGACTTCTTGAGAATCTTGGGACAGCCCGGACCCTTGCCGAGCTTCGAGACTTATGCCTTCGATCCCCTCGGCTTGATGCTCTCGCGCACCCGCTTCCCGGGCCATCTCGTCTCGGCCGGCCTGCTCGCCAGCGAAGGGCAACAAGCCCCCCTCAACGTGCGGGTGGCCGAGCCCTCGACCGGACCCAAAGAGCAGTGGCCGCTGACCCTCATGGCCCAAGAGGCGACCGACTCTCACGACGGCTTCGACACCCGCGGCTACCTCGACTACCGCGGCGTGCGCGTCGTGGGCGCGTGGCGCTGGATCTCCGAGTTCGGCTTTGGCGTGGCCGCCGAGGTCGACCACGCGGCCGTCTACCCGGTGCACTGAGTCGACCCCGAACGGGGGTGCGTCGCGCCCTGGCACGCGCTCAGAAAGTCGGTATCGTGGCCGCCATGTCCGAAGAGATCGCTGCGCGTTTGCGTGAGCTCGTGGTCGCCGCCTTGCCCGATGCCAAGGTCGAAGTCGAGATCGGGAGCCCCGGACACTACAGCTTGCAAGTCGTGAGCGCGGCCTTCGAGGGGCAGCGCTTGTTGGGGCGGCAGCGTCTGGTCTTTTCGGCGATCAGCTCGCTGATGGGCGACGACCGGGCGCCCGTGCACGCCATCGACGCCATGCAAACGAAGACGCCCGACGAGGCTTGAGCCTGCGCCGGGCGTCCGCTCGTCCCGAGTTCGGCTAGGCCGCGGCCGCTTCGCCCTCGTCGTCGCCCTTGCCGCGCAGACCCAAGAAGATGCCCAGGCCGATCAGGGCCAAGAGCACCCAGCGCATGTGGCCCTTCCAAAAGCCCATCTTCATGTCCGACTTGCTGTAGCGCTCGGCCAGCACCGCGTTGAGCTCCGCGTCGTCGAAGAAGGAGTCGTCGGCGTCCGTGTAGATCACCGGCATGCAGTCCCAGGTGTGGAAGTAGATCCAAAACAGGCCCACCACCGAGCACTTCATCCCCACTTTGTGACCCGCAAAGTCCGGCACCTCCGCCATGTCTTCGGGCAGGGGGCCGACCGGGAAGATGTCCTCACCGTAGTTGATGATGGCCGGCATCTTCGCCGCTTCGGCCCGCTGGGGGGTCATGGCCGTGAGGCCGGCGGCAAAGATCCAGGTGTACTTCGATCGCAACAGGCGACGCATGCGAGATGCTACCGCGCGATGCCGCTTTCTCCGCGCTCGAAGTGAGGGTCGATCTGGCGCAAAGATGCTTCGCGCATCGCGCTATCGGGCCGTGCTTTGCTTGCCCCGAAGGTGGGGTCGACCACGCCGGACGCATTGACCCGGCCCTTGGGCTGGCTCATATGGCGCGCCGCGAGGCCGCCATGTCCTTCGACGTCTCCGAGTGCTTCACCTTCGCGCTGGTGACCGCCACCAGCTTTTTGCCCATGGTCGATCCGATCGGGAACATGCCGATCTTTGCGACGATGACCGAGCAGCTGCCGGCCGCCGTCGCGCGGCGGGTCGCGCTCAAGGCCAGCGTCGTGGCCACCGGGGCCATCATGCTCTTCGCCGCCTTCGGCGAGGAGATCTTCGAGCTCTTCGGCATCACCCTCAACGGCCTGCGGGTCGTCGGCGGTATCCTCTTTTTCATCATGGGCTACGACATGCTCCAAGCGCATGTCTCGCGCACCAAGGTCTCTTCGCCCCCGACGCCGGAGGAGCGCGAGGAGCTCGAGGACATCGCCATCACGCCGCTGGCGATCCCCTTGTTGTGTGGGCCGGGGGCGATGACCTTGGCCGTGCTGCGCATGGGCAAGGCGAGCGGCGCGTCGCAGTCGATGGGCTTCGTGCTCGGCGTGCTCGCCGTCATGTTGCTTAGCTTCGCCATGCTCGTGGGCGGCAAGCGCATCATGGCCGCGGCCGGGCCCTCGCTTTCGCGGGTGACGCTGCGTTTGATGGGCCTGTTGTTGATGGTGATGGCCGTCGAGTCCTTCTTTGGGGGACTCACGCCGATCGTGCGCGAGATGCTGCTGATCCAGGGCTGAGCCTCGGCCGCTGGACACGAAAAAAGGGCGACCGAGAGGCCGCCCTTTTTCTGTTGGATCCGCCGAAGCTCAGCGCGCCGGGGTCGGGGCGTCGAGGGTCTCGGGCAGGGGCTGGACGCGACGCAGCTCGGGGCCGTCGACGTCGGGGGCCGGGATCACGCAGATGCCGACGTGCTCGTAGCCGGGGTCCGGCGTGTCGTAGTAGGGCTCGCAGGTCTGGCCCATGGCTGCGTCGGGGCAGTTGTTGGGCTCGTTGACGTCGCAAAAGGGCGAGCAGCAGCCGGTGCCCGTGCAACCGGGAACGCCGGCCGCGTCGGCGCAGGCGAGACCGGGATCGCAAGAGTTGATGAACTCGCAAGGATCACCGTAGGCGCCGGTCTCCCCCGATGCATCGATGATGCAGGTGAAGCCATTGGTACCGGTGGCCTGCCAACATGCGGAGCCGGCGGGCTCGCAGTCTTGAACCACGGGGTCGCAGTTCGGGCGGCACAAGGTCAGCACGCCGTCGTTGACGATGGTGCAGACGGTGTCGGGTCCGCAGCTGGGGGCTTGCGGGCTGCCGCCACAGTGCGCGATGCAGGTGCCGATGTTGGTCTCGCTGTCGACGTAGTAGCAAAACAGCCCGTTGTCGCAGTCGTCTTCGCCACCGGCGCCGCCGAGGGGGGCGTTGCACTCGTCGCCGAGGAGCTTGGGGTCATCGTCGAGCGGGATGCACTTGAGCGCGTCCCAGCTCGAGCCGCCCATGGCGTAGGGGATGCACTTCTCGCCGTCGCCACAGTCCTCGAAGTTCCAGATGTCGCACATGGCCTCGCTGACCATGTCGACGTTCACGAAGCCGCTGTCGCTGGTCGTGCTGGTCGTGCTGTCGTCGGTGGTCGTGCTGTCGTCCGTGGTCGTCGACGAGCTGCTCTCGGTGCTCCCCGCCTCACCTTCGGAGCTCGCGCTCGTGCTCGAAGCTTCGCTCGAGCTCTCGTCACCGCCGTCCTTGTCACCGCAGCCAGTCGGCGCCGCGACGAGGGTGAGCGCGGAGGCGCCCGTGATCAAAAAGCTTCGAAGCCACTTCAGGTGCATGGGCGAAAGCGTATCGAGCTTCGGCCCTGGCCGCTAGCGCGCATCGGCGTCTTGGTGGGCCGGTGTCCGCAATCCGGGCACTCGGGTGAGGGGCGTGGGCCGGGCTACGGACCGACGCCGCGATGAAGTCCCGCCCCCTCGCGCCGGGTCCAAGTCCACTCAACGCAGGGACCTGCGTCCCCTTTCACCGTGAGCGCCCCTACCCTCTCGCGCCGGCCCAAGCAGGAAATCCGGCGCCCTAGGCGTCGCGCCGCTCTTGCATCCAGGCGTCGATCATCGTGTGGATCGGCGCGCGCAGCTCGGCGGGCTCATTGTGCAGCTCGTGGTAGTAGCCCTCGAAGACCCGGAGGGTCTGATCATTTTGCTCGGGTTGGGGCAGCGAGGCGAAGACCCGGCGGGTGACCTCGGGGTCGCAGATGAGGTCCCCGGTGCCCACGTACCAGAGCATCGGCAAGCTCAGCTTGGGGGCCTGGGCCTCGACGCGGGCGATGGCGGCCTCCATCGAGGCGGCCCAGCGAGCGCTGACCCCGGTGATGCGGCGCTCGTCGGCGACGTAGCGGGCGACCTCCTCGGCGTCGCGGCTGATGGCCTCGGGGGGCAGCCCGGCCGGCAGGGCCAAGCGGGGCGCGATGAGGTTGAGGAGCTTGGCGGCCAGCCGTTTGACCAGCGGGACCTTCATGGTCAAGCCGAGCAAGGGCGCGCTGATGATCGCGCCGCGCAAGGGCAGCTCGCGCCCGCCGTCGGCCGCATGGTCGAGCAGGTAGGTCAA
>JAUIJR010000235.1 GCA_030431075.1 Polyangia bacterium
TCCGGCACCAGTTCTCGTCGGCCGGACAATTCACTGGCTGGCGCCGATGTGGACGAGATGGGCACGGCCGTCCGGGCTCGGTCGAGCCAAAGCGAGGGGTCACACGCCTTTGGATCCACGGCCGCCACCAACGGTCCAGGCTAGCAGATGATCTAGTCGGGGCCGCCGCCTCGCGCCTTTGCGCGTTCGTCTTGGCGTTCGGCCCTCGCGCCGGCGAGCAGCCAGCCGATCAAAGCCTCACTTTGGGCCAGCTTGCGTCCGTTTCGCCCGGGGATGCGGGCGGCACCGGCCTCGATCCCCGCGCGCGTGCAGGCGTCTTGCAAGGCCCCTCCGCGCGCGCCGAGGGCCCGAGCCACCAGGCCCTTGAGGCCCCAGGTGGCGTGCGTCGTCGGCTCCAGATCTGCGACCAGATCTGGAGCTCGTTCTGGGAGCAGATCCAAGTCGACCTGATTCCACGCCACGCGGCCGCGCGCGCCCGCGAACTCTCGCCACGCGTGCGCGACGGCGTCGAGGGCTCGAGCCTCGGGGCCGAGACCCGACGCCGGAGGTGGCTGTGGCGCCCACATGTGCGACAGGGCGACGGGGTTGGGGGCGGCCCCCTCGGGCCGGATCCAGGCGTCGAACACCGCGCCGTCGTCGAGGCGCAAGGCGCTCAGTCGCACGAGCTCCCGACGCGCGCGGGTGTTGCCGGCCTCGCGTCGATTGATCTGCGTGGTCTCGACCACCGCGAGGACCAAGCGCGGGGCCGCCTCGAAAAATGCGCTCGGCACCCGGTGACCGGCTTGCTTGTCCGGCCGAAAACGCGGGCGCCCGCGGGCGGCGACGATCTCGATCTGGGTGTCGATCATCGCGTCGAAGGCCGACAAGAGGCGATCGAAATCTTCGGCGCGGGTGGGCTCGAGGGCCGACAGCGCGCGCACGATCGCCTCGAGGGTAGACATGCACTCGTCGCGCGGCTCACGACGGATCCGGTAGCGCTGGGGCGTGGATGCCGGCAAGGCGACGCGCGGTAAGGCGGCCAGTCGCGGGTCGTCGCGCAAGAGGCCCTTGACCGTGTTCCAGGTCCCGTCCAAGAACACCAAGCGCGAGGGCGGAGGATCGAGGCTTTCGAGCGGGCGCGCGCCGGCGCCGGGGTAGACCAAGCAGCTGCCCGGCGGTGGCACAAAGTCGTGTTGCAGACGCTCGTGGCCGGATTCGTCTTCGGCGTAGTGGGCGACGTGGACCTGGGCGTGCGCCAGGCCGAGCTCCGCAAAGCGCAGGCTGCCGACGGGATGGTGACGTTCGCGCGGGTGCTGCACGATGTGGACTGCGGTGTCGTGCTCGAGGCGCGGGATGTCGGCGCATACGCACACGCTCGCCGCCTTGTGGCAGCGCCAACACACCTCGCGAAACTCGTCTGCGGCTTCGCCCTCGCTCACGTCGAGATCCCCAAGGTCGCCAGCTCGGCGCGCAAGCTCGCCGCGTCGCGAAAACGCAGGGCCTCGAGCCCGCAGGCCCGCGCCGCGGCGCAGTTCTTCTCGCGGTCGTCGACGAAGACCAGCTGCTCGGGCGCACGCCCCAGGGCTCGCGCCGCGCCCGTGTACACCTCGGGGTCCGGCTTTCGGTGCTGCGTCTTGCAGCTGACGAACGACCAACGCAACCAGCGCGAGAGCGCGAGCTCGGCTTCGATCAGTTCGTACCAGATCGGGTAGTTCGACAGCGCATGCAGCTCGTAGCCGGCGCGGAGCAGGTCGTCGAGGAGATCCTCGATCCCCGGCATGAAGCGGTAGCTCTCGCGCATGCAGGTCTCGAGGCCCTCGAGATCCAGTGCGCGGCCGTCTTCGAAGTAGCGCTCGCGCATTTGCTCGCGGCTGAGTCGTCCGCACTCGAACTCCACCCAGGCCGACTTGGACTTGATGGCGAACAGGGCCTCGAGCTCCAGGCCAAAAAAGTCCAGGACCTCGACGTAAAAGGGGTCGTGGACCAGACAGTCCATGACATCGAGCAGCAAGATCCGGGCGCCCGCAGGCATCTCGTGGAGCCTCGATCAGCGCTGCGGCGGGGTCAATGCCGGTGCGTCACGGCACTCGTTACGGACAAAGACGGATCTTTGGGAAACTTTTACGCCCGCAGACCGTCCGAGGACGCATGCGCGACTTTCGACTTTGGCCCCTCGCCGCCGGTGGCCTGGCTCTAGCCCTGAGCGCCGGCGCCTCGGCCCGCAAGACCAGCGTCCCGAGCTTTGGCGTGCCCGCGGCCGGGACCTTCTCGCTGACGCGGCCGCTTTCGCCTTCGCTCCAGGTCGAGGGCGAGGCGCACAGCGGGGGCTCGGGCAGCCGCTTGGTCGCATTTGGCGGCGGGCTGCTGAGCTTGGACGAGAATTCCGGCGAGCTCGTGCGCACCGACGCCAAAGGCGAGCGCCACGACGCCATCGAGCTCGGCGCGCGCCCGACCCAGATGGTCGTGGATGCCAGCCGAGGCCTCGCGTGGGTCGCGCTGCGCGGTGAAGACCGGGTGGTCGCCGTCTCGGTCGGCGCGAAGATGAAAGTCGAGCGCAGCTTCGCCGTCGTCGACCCCCACGGCCTCGCGCTGACCCCGGACGGCAAGCGCCTCGCGGTCGCGTCGGCCGTCGAAGGGCGCGTCGAGCTTTGGCGGGTCGACACCATGGATCGCGTGTGGGCGCGCGAGGTCGGACCCGAGCCGCGCGGCTTGGCGATCTCCCCGAGCGGACGCGAGCTGAGCGTGGGCTTTTTGACCATGGGGGCCGTGGCCCAAGTCGAGCTCGGCGATCCCAAGGCGCCGATTCGCTACCGCGCCTTGGATCCGGAGCCGGATCCGAACGCGGCCGCCTTTGGCTTGTCGGGCTTTCCGCAGTCGGCCGCCTTCAACGGCGGACTCGGCAACCCCTTCGAGGCCGGCGCCTTCTCGGAGCAGAACGTCGTGCAACAAGGCCGCATCGTCGGCAGTCAGCCGCGCAGTCAGGTCTCCAACGCCCAGCTCGACGCCGCCGAACCCTCCGAACAAGGTCGTAGCTTCGCGCGCAACGCCTTCGCGCTCGCCTACCTCGGCGAGGATCTACTCGTCGTGCCGCACCAGCTGTCGACGCCCGTGGCCGCGAGCACCGCCTTCGTCGACACCGGCAGCTACGGCGGCGGCGGGGCGATGAGCTCGCCGGTGCGCCATCGACTCACCTGGCTCGAGGGCGAGTCGGACACGCTGGCCCACGCGAGCGTGAACCTTCACCAGCCGCGGGCCATGGCCTACGACGCCGAGAACGATCGCCTCTACGTCGCGGGCTACGGCAACGACAGCTTGCTCGCGGTCGAAGAGGCCACGCGCTCGACCGCCCACCTCGGCTTCGTCGCCTCTTTGAACAGCTCCGCGAGCGGAGGGCTCGAGGCCTGCGGCCCCGACGGGGTGGCCATCGTCGAGGGGCGGCCCGTCGTACGCTGCGAGTTCGATCGCGGCTTGCGCTTCATCGACCCGGAGACCCAACGCGTGGCGACCCATAGCGAGGGGCTCTCGACGCGGACGCGGGATGCGGCCGTCACCCGCGGCGCAGAGATCTTTCGTCGTGGCGGCGATGCACGGATCTCTTCGGCCGGCACCATGGCCTGCGCGAGCTGCCACCCCGAGGGCATGACCGACGGCCTTTCGTGGCGCATCGAAGGCCGGACCTTGCAAACGCCCCTGCTCGCGGGCCGCGTCGTGGGCACCCACCCCTACAAATGGGACGGCCAAGACAGCGACCTTCCCACCTCGTTGAGAAACACCGTCGGTCGCCTCGGCGGCGGCGGGCTGAGCAAAGCCGAGGTCGCCGACTTGCAGGCCTTCTTGTCGAGCCTCCCGGCTCCCCGCCGACCCCGGGCCGCGGATCCGCAGTCCGTCGCGCGCGGTCAGGCGCTCTTCGCCTCGGCCGAGCTCAACTGCGACGCCTGCCACGGCGGAGACCAACTCAGCGACGGGGCGAGCCACGCCCTGGGCTCGGATCTGGCCGAGGCCGACACGCCCTCGCTGATCGGCTTGGCCCGCTCGGCGCCCTACTACCACGACGGTTCGGCGCCCAGCTTGCGCGCCTTGTTGCTCGGCAACGGACGCGTGCACGGTATGGTCGACCAGGCCAAGCTCTCGAGTGATCAGATCGACGACCTCGTGGCCTACCTCGAGACCCTGTGACGATGAAGTGCGCGTCCCCCCCAGCCCCAGTTCGCGTCGTGGGCCTCGCCTTGCTCGCGCTGAGTTCCGCCTGCGCGTGCAGCAAGACGGCCGATTCCACGTCGACCGCGGCCGAGCTCGAAGGTGATGCAGCGCCCCCGGAACCCGCGGCCCCGCAGCTCGGCCATGCGCGCGTGTGGGCCCCCGGGCGCCCCCACCTGGGGATCGTCAACATGGTGGCCTTGGCCCCCGAAGGCGGCGCGGCCCTCAGCGCCGACAGCCTCGGCGAGGTGCGTTGGTGGGCCGACGTCGACGCTCCCTTGCCACCGCAGGCCGTCCCCGTGCGGGGCCCGAACGCGATGGCCATCGCCGGAGACGAAGACGGGCGCGTCTTCATGGCCTTTGTCGATGCGGCCGGAGGCGCCAAGATCTTCACGGCCAGCCCAAAGTCGCCGGAGCCCGAGCTGCGCTTCGAGCTGCCGCCGACCGAGCCGCTGAACAGCGTGCACCCGATCCGCTGGGCAGGGGCCGCAAAGGGCGAGGCGCGCTTCGTCTTCGCCGCCTTGACCCGGGACCGAAGCGTGCGCCTCTTCGACGAGGCGGGGGCGCCCCTCGACGCGTGGACGGGGCGTGGATTTCCCGCCGAGTCGCTGCAGGTCCAATCGACACCGACCGGTCCTCGCTTGCTGGTCAAAGCCCGCGTCGTACGGAACGACGGCGCCTTGACCCTCTTTCAAGAGCTCGGCTTGCGCGAGAACGAGGGCGACGCGGGGCCGAGCCTCGAGGCCCTCGGAGATCCGAGTGAGTTGGTGGGCACGGCCACCGAGCTGCAGGTCGACGCCACGCGGCGTGCGATCTGGGTCTTGCGCCGCGAGAGCGAGGCGGGGCGCATCGAACTCAGCCGAACGCCGATGCGCGGGGCAGCGCCCGAGCAAGGCGCGATGAGCAAGGTGATCGAGATGAACTTCGTTGGCGGCACCCGCTTGGGCCTCGACGCGAAAGGAAAGCCGGTGCTCGAGGTGCCGAACACCGGTGTCTTCGTCTTCGATCCAAAAAGCGAGCAGACGCATGGCACGCCCATGCGGGTCGACGGCATCGTCGGTACGCACTGGGTCTCCGGTCGTCGCGTCGGCGGCTTTTCCACCTTCTTGGCCGTCGAGGCCCCGGGCGGCGACTCACGCTTTTTGGGCTACCGCAGCACTCAAGGCAGCTTCTCGGCCCTGAGCCCCGATGGCGCGCGCGTGGCCTGGGTCGGCGCGCATGAGCTGAGCATCGTGCCGGTGGGTGAGGGCGAGGCGCGGGCCTTCGACTTGGGCACCGAGGTCGCGCCGATGGGCGTGTCGTGGGTCGACGAGGATCGGATCGTGATCGGGCAGTGGGACGGGCGCATGGCCTTGCTCAGTGCAAAGGACGGGAGCGTCCTCGACGAGCTCGACGCGGGCGGTCTGCTCTCCGACTGGCGCGTGGCCTCGAACGCCAAGGCCATCGTTTGGCGCACCCAAAGCTGGGGCTCGCGTCACCTCGTGGGCTTCGACCAAGACGGATTTTCGGCCCCGCGTTCGATCTTGGACGCCGGCAGCACTTACGGCCCCTGGTTCGACGCCCAAGGCGACTTGGGGCTTTGGAGCTTCGACGGCTCGCGCTTGCAGCTGCGCGACGCGAAAGAGATCGCAGCTGGGCTCGAATCGCGCGACCCGAGCGAGGGCCTCACGCCCCCGGCGGGCGGGACCAGCAGCTTCTTGGGCATGGTCGGGGATCTCGAGGTCTGGTCCGGACTCACGGGCTCCCCGGCGCGGGGCAAGATCTTGGTGCGCGATCGCAAGGGCGAGACGCGCTTCACGGCCCGTCTCGGCAACAGCTTCCCGGCGTGGATGGACCCGAGCCCCGACGGCAAGACGATGGCCGTGGCGACCGACCTCGGCGTCGGACCGCGATCGCTGACGATGCTCTCGATGAGCGAGGGCAAGGAGCTGTGGTCGCGCGCCATCCCCCAAGCCGCGAGCGTGAGCTGGACGGCCGAGGGCGGGCAGCTGTGGCTGCACGTGCCGCAAGGCGGGGCATTGGCGATCGACGCGGCGAGCGGCGAGACCCTGCACGCGCGCTGCGGATTCGAGTTCGAAGTTCGCACCACCCCCCCGATCAACCACGGTGGGGCGATCGCCGACGTCTGCGGCGAGCTTTGAGGGCGAGCTTTGGGCGCGAGCTTTGAGCCGAGCGTCGAGTCTCAGGCCGAGCGCGCGGGCCGGGCCGCCTTGCTCGCGCGCGGTGTCAGGCGCAAGCGCAGCCCATTTTCCGGGCGCAAGGTGACCGAGGCGTCCGGGAGCACCTCGGTGCTCGCATCGAGGGCCACGTCGTAGTCGCGGGCGATGCAGGCCAAGATCATCTTGGCTTCCATCTCGGCGAAGTGATTGCCGATGCACACCCGCGGCCCGCCCGAAAACGGAAAGTAGGCGTAGCGCGGACGGTGCTCGCTTTGCTCCGGCGAGAAGCGCTCCGGGTCGAAGCGCTCGGGGTCCGGCCAGTAGGTGGGGTTGCGGTGCGCGGCGTAGGGCGAAAAGAAGACGATCGAGCCCTTGCGGATCCGGTAGCGCCCGACGCTGTCGTCCTCGCTGGCCGAGCGCGCGATCAACCAAGCCGGCGGGTGCAAGCGCATGCCCTCGTTGATGACCCAGCCCGTGTACTCGAGGGCGGGGAGGTCGTCGAAGTTCGGGCGACGCCCCTCGGGCAAGACGGCGTCGGCCTCGGCTTGCAGACGCTCGAGGATGTCGGGGTGCCGCGCGAGCTCGTACAAGGTCCACGCCAAGGCGTTGGCCGTGGTCTCGTGGCCGGCCATGAACATGGTCATGACCTCGTCGCGCAGCTGAAGATCGCTCATCGACTCGCCGGTCTCCTCGTCGACGGCGTGCAAGAGCATGTCGAGCAGGTCACCTTTGCGACCCCCATCGGGATCGCCACGTCGGTCCTCGATGGTCCGGTAGACGATCCCGTCGAGGTAGTTGCGCGCGGCCTCCCAGCGCTTGTTGGTGGCCGTCGGCAAGATCTCGTGGATGGGCACGACGCGGGTCAAGCTGTCGTTGAAGACCTCGAGCAAGGTGCTGACGGCCTCGCCGACCTTGGCCTCGCGCTCGCCGACGTCCACGCTGAGCACGGTCGAGGCGATGATGCGCAAGGTGACGGCCATCATCTCGTGGTGGACGTCGACGGCCTCACCGCCCTCGCGCGGGATCCGGGCGTTCCAGGCCGCGACCATCTCGTCGGCCATGGTGGCCATGGTGTCGGCGAAGTCGGAGATCCGTTTGCGGTGAAAGGCGGGCTGCGCGATGCGACGCTGGCGCTTCCAAAAATCACCCTCCGAGGTGACCAGGCCCTTGCCCAAAAAGAGGCTCATCTTCTTGTAGCCGAGGGTCTGCTTGCCGTAGTTGAGGTGGTTCTCGAGCAGTACGTGCCGAATGTGATCGGGGTGCCGCAGCAAGTAGCAGTTGTTGTGCGCGAGTCGAAAGCGGGCGACGTCGCCACAGCGCTCGTGCACCGCGAGCACGAAGCGCAGCGGATCCGCGCGAAACTGGCGCATGGCGCCCAGCGGGTGGGCCACCCAAAAGCGCGGGGGATCGTCAGCGTTGATCGCGTGGGTACCCAGGACCTCGAGCACGCCTCATGGTGACGCCCGGCGGGCGCGGCAGCAAGGTCGCCCGAGGCGTCGGATCGGGGTCTCGGCGCGCCAGCGTGGGGTATCTTGGCAGCGAGAGGCCCAAAGATGAGTCGGACGAAGGATCTGCGCACGGGGGTCGTGCTGCTGCTGGTGCGTCACGCCGAGTCGGTCTTCAATCTCGAGGGGCGATTTTGCGGACGCAGCGACGCGCCACTGAGCGAGACGGGGCGAGAACAAGCGCGCCAGCTGGCGACTCGCCTGCGCGCGGCGCATCCACGGATCGACGGCGTGTATGCCTCGCCCCTACGTCGCGCCCTCGAGACGGCCGCCCCGATCGGCACGCCCACCCCCACGCCCGGTCTCGAAGAGCTGGATCAAGGTGAGCTCGAAGGCCTGCGCTTCGACGAGGCTTTGGCCACGCACCCGGACTTCTTTCGCGCCTGGAAAGAAGACCCGGCCTCGGTCGCCGTGCCCGGCGGCGAGAGCTTGGCCCAAGCCGAAGCCCGCGTACGTGCGAGCCTGCTCGCGCTCGCGGCCCAACAAGCCGCCGGTGCCCGCGTCGTCGTCGTCGGCCACCAGATGGCCTACGCCGCCTTGCTCGCCCGCGTGCACGGCGAGGGCCTCGGCCGCTGGCGAAAGCACGGACTGCGCAATGCCGACTGGACGCAGCTCTTGTGCGTGGACGGAGGGCTGCGGCCGTTGGAGTTGGTGTAGGGTCTCGACGACCGGCGCCGGCTATGGTGGCGGCAGCACTCCATCCGAG
>JAUIJR010000741.1 GCA_030431075.1 Polyangia bacterium
TGGAGGCCGCGAACATGATGGACCCCATGGTCACGGTGCTCGACTACATCGAGCCCGGCGCGCCCGATCAGAGCTACTTGTGGCTCAAGGTCACGAACACGCACCGCGAGGTGCTCGGCGGCGGTGGCCTGCCCATGCCGCCCGGTGGCGAGCTTTGTCCCTCGGACATGCGCGCCATGTACAAGTGGATCTACCAAGGGGCGGCGCCCTAGCGCGGGAGCGAGTTGACCGGCGGCGCGAGCGAGCAGGTGCGTCCACCCGCGGTGGCCGGTCGCTTCTACCCGGCCGACGCCGCGGCGCTCGCCGCCCAGATCGAAGCGCAGTGCCCCTCGGTCGACACGGCCTTGGCCGCGCGCATGGTGATCGCCCCGCACGCCGGCCTCGTCTACTCGGGGGCGATCGCCGGGGCGACCTACGCGGCGGTCGAGGTGCCCGAGCGCGTACTGCTGCTCGGTCCCAACCACACCGGTCGGGGCGCGCGGGTGTCGGCCTACGCCGGCCGCGCGTGGGCGGGGCCGGGATTCGAAGTTCCGATCGATCGGGCCTTGCTGGCACGCCTGGTCGAGGCCGGTCTGGCCGAGTTCGATCTCGAGGCGCACGTCGCCGAGCACAGTCTCGAGCTGCATCTGCCCTTCTTGCACTTTCGCCAAGCGGCGCTCCGGCTCGCGCCGCTTTGCGTCGGCGCCCTGAGCTTGGCCGAGTGTGAGCGCCGCGGCCGTGCCCTCGCCGGGATCATGAGGACCCTGGACGCGCCGCCCCTGCTCGCGGTGAGCTCGGACATGCACCACTTCGCTTCGGCGAAGGAGGGGGCGCGCCTCGACGCCATGGCCCTCGCGGCCCTCGAAGCCTTGGACCCCGTCGCCTTGTACGAGACGGTGCGACGCGAGCGGATCAGCATGTGTGGGGTGATTCCGGCGACCTTGGCCCTCTTTGCCGCGCTCGAACTGGGCGTGACTTCGGCCCGCTTGATCCGCTACGGCCACTCGGGCGAAGTTTCGGGGGATCACGAGCGCGTCGTCGGCTACGCCGGCCTCGCCTTCGTGTGAGGCCCGAACCCGAACGCCGAAGCAGTGGAGCTCGCCGATCACGTACTCGCCATCGACATGGGCACCTCGGGGCCCAAGGTCTGCATCGTCGACGCCGCCGGCCAGGTCCTCGGGCACGAGTTCGAGCCGACCGAGCTGATCTTGTTGCCGGGGGGCGGCCAAGAGCAGCGCCCCGAGGAGTGGTGGGCGGCCATCGACACGGCGGCCAAGCGCTTGTTGGCGCGTCAGCTCGTGCCGGCCGCGCGGATCGGGGCGGTGGCCGCGACCACCCAGTGGTCGGGCACGGTGGCCGTCGACGCCGAGGGCAATCACTTGATGAACGCCATCGGCTGGATGGACACGCGTGGGGCCAAGCACATCGCACGGATTACCGACGGTCCGATCAAAGTCGAGCGCTACGCGGTCAATCGCGCCCTGAGCTGGGTGCGCATGACCGGCGGCGCACCCGGGCACTCGGGCAAGGACTCGCTGGCCCACATCTTGTGGATCAAGCACGACGCGCCGGCCATCTACGCCAAGACCCACAAGTTCCTCGAGCCCAAGGACTGGGTG
>JAUIJR010000742.1 GCA_030431075.1 Polyangia bacterium
GCTGTCGCCTGCTTTTGGGCGCGCCACGCTCGGGGCAGCCGGACCCAGTCGAAGGCGGCGCGTTGCTCGGACGACTGCGCGCGATCGAGGCCGACGACGCCGGGCGGCCGATCGAGTGGAGCTTCGAGACCTTGCCCGTGACCTGGGGGGTCTCGGAGGGGCTGGCCATCCGCGACTACGATCTCGTGGTGCACCTCGGTCTCGGGGTCTACGACCGCTTCGATCGCATCTTGGTCGAGGACGGCGCGTACAACCGGCGCGCCGGAGCCGACGCGGCGGGCGAAGGCCGCGACGAGGCGATCGAAGCCGGCGCCGAGCGACGCGCGGCGCCGCCCGAAGTGAGGGCCCGCGTCGCGGCCCTCGAGGGGGCGCACTTTGGCGACTACGAGGTCCAGGTCGCCGAGGCCCGCGAGAGCAACGACTACCTGTGCAACGAGACCCACTACCGCGCCTTGCAGGAGCTCGAGGCGGCCACGGCCGAGGGGCGCGCGCTCGCACGCGTACATTTCGTCCACATTCCCTACGCCCGCGACGAGGACTACGAGGCCTTGGCCGAAGGCGTGGCGGGCGTGGTCGGGGCCCTGGTGCGCTGAGGAGGCGCTGACGCGCGCTTGCGCCGGCGAAAAAGGGGACTTGCGCCCCAGAGCTGCTATAGCTAGATCGCAGCCCTTAGCCCCCTTGTCCTCGGCTTGCTTCGCGCCCGCTATTGCGCGATCGCGGCCTATCCCTAGCCCGGTTCGGGTTTTTCCGTGTTCCTTCCTTTTTCGATGCCGTCCAGCGCTCGCTGGCTTCCCCGTCTCGTCTTGCCCCTCATGGGCGGGCTCGGCCTGGTGGGCTGCAGCGACGCCGCCTCCGAGGGCGCCGACACCGGATCGGGCGTCAGCAGCTACGGCAGCGGCGAGGAGAGCGAGCAGGATTCGAGCACGAGTGAGGAGTCCGAAGGCGACAGCAGCGGGTACACGGACTCGGACGGGAGCGGCGGTCTCGACCTGCCCGGCGAGGGCTGCGAGCAGCTTTGCGATCCCTTCGACCCCATGGCCTGCGCCGAAGGCGAGAAGTGCATGCCCGCCGCATGCGAGCCCGCGAGTGGAAACTACGACACGCACGTGTGCCGCCCGGTCTGGGGCGACAAGCAGGTCGACGAGGCCTGCACGAGCTCGGGCCGCGATGGCTACGACGACTGCGCGGCGGGCTTGGTGTGTTGGGGAACGAACGGCGCGGGCGAGGGCCACTGCAAGGCGCTTTGCGGTGGCAGCAGCGAGAGCCCGAGCTGCGAGGACGAACGATTTTGTGCACGCTTCGGCGTGGCCAAGACGCCCCTTTGTGTCTCGCCTTGCGACCCCTTGTCGCAAGACTGCGAGCTGCTCGCCGAGGCTTGCTTGCCGCTCTCGGCGGCCGAGAGCTTCGCTTGCTTGCCCGGACCGATCGGCGGCGGCTCCGAGTACGGCGAGCCCTGCGAGTTCGCCAACGCCTGCGCGCCCGGCCACCTGTGCATCAACGGCAGTCGCGTGCCGGAGCCGGGCTGCGCAGAGACGCAAAAGTGCTGCTCGCCGCTGTGCGACCTCGCCGATCCCACGAGCTGCCCGGGCAA
>JAUIJR010000236.1 GCA_030431075.1 Polyangia bacterium
TTGATCTTGAGGTCGCGGATCCGTCGCTCGGGTCGGTAGACCGCGAGGCGCTCGCCGGCGATCGGCGGGTTCGACGGATCGTAGGAGAGGTAGACCGTGTCGAGGGTGGCCATCATGACCTTGGCCTCGGCGCCGCCGTAGACCTCCATGTCTTGCTCGAGCTGGTCCTCTTCGATGTAGGCGAAGCGGTTCAAGGTGTAGGAGGTCGCTCGCTTGGAACGGCCCGGATCCATGACGGAGAAGGCCAGCTGGGGGCCGGCGTCGAGGGGCGCGACCTGATCGTAGGGATCGGTCAAGCGCACGCGGTCCCCGGGAAAGATCCAGTGGGCGTTGGTGATCTGGTCGTTGTAGGACCAGACCTTCGGCCACAAGTAGGGGTCGCGGAAGTAGTCGTCGCAGATGTCCCAGAGCGTGTCGCCCTTTTCGACCGTGTGATAGTCGGGCGTCGTCGCGGTGATGCCGTCGTCGCGCAGGAACTCGCTGGTATCGACGACGCTGTAGCCCATGGTCGTCTCGCCGGTGCCGTCGGGGCGCTCACTGGCGCCGTAGACTTGGTCTTGCGCGCGGCTGGGGCCGCCGTTGATGAGCCCGGCGTCCGAGGCGGTCGCGGGGTCGTAACCACCTTGGGGCGGCGGGGCGCCTTGGTCCATCTGCACGGCCGTACGGCCGTCGGTGACCGGCGGTCCAGCGAGGGCCGAGGCGGCGAGTCCGAAGCTCAGGGGGAGGGCGAGGAGCAGTTTGCGCTTCATGGTGAACTTCCGATCCTTCACTCGGCGGAGAAATCTTCGAGGCGCGACTTGGCCAGCTTGCTGGCGCGAGCGCGCGGGTAGGCGGCGATGAGCTGGGTGAGGACGTCGCGGGCGTTCGCCGAATCGCCGAGCTTTCCGTAGCAAAGACCGATCTTCAAGAGGGCGTCGGGCGCCTTGTTGCCGCCACCGTAGCGCTCGACCACAGCCGTGAAGGCGGCGAGGGCGTCGGCGTAGTGCTCTTGGTCGTAGGCCGACTCACCTTTCCAGTAAAGGGCGTTGTCGGCGTAGTCGTGGTCCGCGAAGCGACGCACGATGCCGTCGAAGGCGAGCTCGGCCTCGCGGAAGCGGCCGGCCTTGTAGATGCTCATGGCCGCCTCGTACTCGTTGAGCACCTCGTCTTGGTGCTTGGCGCGGCTCTTCTTGGAGCGCGTCGACTTGCTCGGGGCGCGCTGTTTTTGCTTGGCCGGCTCTTGGGTGGCCTTGACCAGACGGCTGCCGACCAGGCGGTAGCTTTGAACGCCTTCGTCGGCGCTGGCGGCGGGCGCGGGCGCCTCGGCCGGGCCTTGCTCGTCCCAGCTGCTCCAACCGGCCGGATCGTCGCGCTCCGCGTCGTCGAAGTCGACGCCGCTGTTGGGCATCTCGCCCAAGGTGACCGCGTCGGTGGGCCGCACGGGGCCGCTGCCTTCGGGCTCGACTTGGACCACCGGGAGATCATAAGGCGCCCCCGTGCTCGAGCGCCGTCGCTGGCTGCGGCTGGAGGACGCCGCGTCGTTGCGCGCCATCGGCTCGGAGCCACCGCCCATCAGGCGCGCGCGCTCCTCGAGCTGCTGCACGCGACGGGTCAAACGCTCGTTTTCACGGCGCAGCTGGGCCATCTCGGCCGACTCGTCCAGCGCCTCCACGGGGTCTTTGCTCTCCTGATCGCCCATGGCGGGGGCACAGGCGACGGCAGAGACACTGAGCAGCCCCAGTGCGAGAGAACCCTTGAACAAGCGAATAGGCATCGGCGCGAAAGGGGTATGGCCCCTCGCGGACGAGGCTAGCAGCGGCAATCCGACCCCTCCAAGAAAGGGCGCAAAACGCCGGGCCCAAGGCCCCCGATCGCCCGCTTCAGCCCCCTGGCGAGGCCAGTCGACGCCGGTACATGCGCGGCAGGTGAACACACGCGCGGTGCCAGGTGGCGTCGTAGACCTCGAGGCCCTCGCCGCCGAGCTGGGCCTCGAGGGCCGCCACTTTTGCCTCCAGATCCGCCGGGACGAGCTCCCGCCCGACTTCCTTGGCGCAGATGGCGGCGCCCCAGGGCGTCAAAAAGCTGGGCACATAAAAGTGAGCGAGGCGCACGCTGCCAAAGACCTGACCCAGCATCTCGACAACGCTGCGCGCGTTGTCCATGCGCCAGGGGTCGACCTCGCCGGCTTGCACGACCACCAGGGCGTCCTTGGCCATGGCCGCGGCGACGCGCTCGAAAAAGGCGGGCTGAAAGAGCGCTTCGGCCGGGCCCCCCTCGATGGGCTCGGTGACGTCCATGATGATCAGATCAAAAGGACGCGCGACCGCCTCGCGCAGGGTGTCTTCGATGTCCTCGAAGCGCAGCTCGACCCGCGGATCGTCGAAGGCCCCGCGACTCCAGCTCGGCAGATGCTCACGACAGATCTCGACGGCCTTGCGATCGATGTCCACGGCGACGATCGACTCGATGGCGGAGTGTTTGAGCAGCTCGCGCAAGATGGCCCCCTCCCCCGCCCCGCCGACGAGCACCCGACGGACGGCCCCGTGCGCGACCACGGCCGGGTGCACGTAGGTCTCGTGATAGATGGCCTCGTCCGACTCGGCCGACTGCAGCGCACCGTCGAGCAACAAGACCCGCCCGAACTCCTCGGTCTCGCCCACCAAGATGTGCTGGAACTCGCTGTTCCCCTCGTAGACGAGCCGCGTGAGCTCGAAGTCGACACCAAAACTGCGCGTGCGCGGGTCCTTCATGACGAAGCGGCGCCGAGCCTATCAAAAGGCGGGCGCCGCTTCGCGGTGGGCCTCGAGCCGGAGCTAGGCTAGCCGCCGCACTGGCCCTGCGCGCCGCATTGGCTGTTGGCGCAGCCGGTGATCAGGCCGAAATTGCCGACCCCGCAGCTTTGCTGGCAGGTCTGGAAGTCGTTGTTGGTCTCGATGCAGTTGAACCAGCACTCGCAACCCGGGTTGTCGAGACACTGACACACGTTGGATTCGCACGCGGCCACCAGACAGGCCTGACAGCTGTTGTCGATCGGAACATTGCTGGCCGAGCCCATCTCGCAGCTGAGATCGCCGTCGCCGTCTCCGTCTCCATCTCCGTCTCCATCTCCATCGCCGTCGCCGTCGCCATCGCCATCTCCGTCTCCATCGCCGTCTCCGTCTCCGTCTCCGTCGCCATCGCCATCTCCATCTCCATCTCCGTCTCCGTCGCCGTCTCCGTCTCCATCGCCGTCGCCGTCGCCGTCTCCATCGCCATCTCCGTCTCCGTCGCCATCTCCGTCGCCGTCGCCGTCGCCATCGCCATCTCCGTCTCCGTCGCCATCTCCGTCTCCATCGCCATCGCCGTCGCCGTCGCCATCGCCGTCTCCATCGCCATCGCCATCGCCGTCGCCGTCGCCATCGCCATCGCCGTCTCCATCGCCATCGCCATCGCCGTCGCCGTCGCCGTCTCCATCGCCTTCTCCATCGCCATCGCCATCTCCATCGCCGTCTCCATCGCCATCGCCATCGCCGTCGCCGTCGCCGTCTCCATCGCCATCGCCATCTCCATCTCCATCTCCATCTCCGTCTCCATCTCCATCTCCATCTCCGTCGCCGTCTCCCGCGGATCCAGCTTCCATCGTCGCTCCCTCCATCGAGGCACCCGAGCCGCTACCGTCGTCGGTCTCGCCCGCGGTCTCCCCGCTGGCTTCTCCGCTGGCGTTGACGCACTCGCCGCTGCTTCCCGCCCCAGAGCCGTCATCCAAGCAGGGGTCGCCGCAGGCCGCGGTCACTACGCTCAAGGAGATCCAAAGGAGCCAAGACTGTCGGCGCATGATTTGCGATCCTAGTTGGCCAGCATACTGATCATGCAAATCCTCGACAAAATCGCGCCTCGCTACGACGAGAGCGCCTCGTAGGCGACGCAAGCTCATCTGCGCTGCGGTCGCGGTTTAGGCTGTCACCATGAGCTTCGCACCGCGCAAATGCGCATTTCCCAAAAAGCCCGGTGAACGCGCTGGCCCTTGGTAGCCTTCGCCATGCTTTGGCGACGCGCCCCTTGGTTCATGGCCGCTGTGCTCGCGGGCTCGAGCTTCGCCGCGTGTGGCCCTGAGGACGCGGCCGAGATCTGCTTCGAGGTCATCCCCAAGCGCGCCGACAACGTCGGCATCTGCAACTACACCCAAGCCGAGCTCACCGCGATCGCGGGGGGCCAAGACGCGGACATCGAGAGCACTTGCTACCCCTTGGGACAGTGCCCCGACGCCTGCGACGGCCAGCGCATCATCGACGAAGAGTCACGGCCGGTCGTCGAAGCCGAACGCCCCGATCTCATCATCAACGACACGCACCCCTTGTGCCTCGAACAAGACGTCGCGGCCAACCAGTGCTGCTTTTGGGTGATGTACGCCGGCTACTCCGAGAACTGAGCGCCCACGCGAACCAGGGCCTGCTCGATGTCGGCCCACAAGTCGTCCGGGTCTTCGATGCCCACGCTGATCCGCACCAGGCCTTCGCGGATCCCCACGCCTTCCCAGTGCGCGGGCGTGTGTCCCACGTGACTGCTGCGCCGCGGGATGGCCACCAAGGTCTCCAGTCCGCCCAAGCTGACGGCGAAGGCGCAAAGCTCGAGGGCGCGGCAAAAGGCCAAGGCCTCGGCCCCGCTCGAGAGCTCGAAGCTCAGCACGCCCCCAGGCATCTGCAGCTGCGTCTCGGCCAGGGCGCGCGAAGGGTGACTCGCCAAGCTCGGGTGAAAGACCCGGGCCACCTTGGGGTGGGCGTCGAGCGAAGCGGCCAGTCGCGTCGCCGTCTCGCTTTGTCGGGCGTAGCGCAAAGGCAAGGTCCGAAGGCCGCGGGCCAACAACCACGCGCCGGCCGGATCGATGCAGCTCCCGTAGTAGCTCATCACCGAAAAGACCCGTGAGACCAGTGCCTCGCTGCCCGCGACCGCGCCCGCGATCACGTCGCTGTGGCCGTTGATGAATTTCGTCGCCGAGTGCACGACCAAGTCGGCGCCCAGCTCGAGCGGACGTTGGGCCATCCCCGCCGCGAAGGTGGCGTCGACACACAAAAGGGCGCCCCAGCTGTGGGCCAGCGCCGCCAGGCCCTCGAGGTCCGCGACTTCGAGCAGCGGATTGCTCAGCGACTCGCACCAGACGATCGAAGGCTTGGGTCCGTCGCCGACACGCGCGCGCAGATCTTCGGGGTGACTCGCGTCGAAGCGGATCAGCGTGTGGCCGCGCGCCGGCAACTCGCCCGCGACGAAGCCCTCGGTGCCACCGTACACCCCCGCCGCCACCGCGACCGGCGTGCCCGGCTTCGCCAGCGCCAACAAGCTCGAGGCGATCGCCCCCATTCCGGAGGCAAAGAGCAGCGCGGATTCGCTGCCCTCGAGCGCGGCGACCAAGGCCGCGGCCTCGCGTGTCGTACGGGTGCCGAAGCGCCCGTAGACGTCGAAGGCGTCGTGGCCCTCGCGGGTGGCGAGCGCCTGCTCGGCTGCGTCATCGAGTCGAAAGGTGCTGCTGCGGTCCAACACGGGGGAGACACCCGCGTGCGTGGACGCGCCGTGACCGTGAACGAGCCGGGTGAGGAGCGCGCGCGAAGCCTTGGCCATGTCCTCTTTTCCCGCCTGGCTGCCCCTGCGTAAAGCTCCGCGCCGGCCGCGCGCAATCGCCCCCGAGCGCGCCCCGCAGACGTGGACGGCGAGGTGGCCGGGTCGGTATAGATCGCCCCCCGGACGGCTCCCGACGAGCCCCCGGATTCCTCATCGACTCGCGGCCACGCCGCGACCGGACATTCGGACCGGAAACGAAACCCCAGAAAGGAACGCTCACGTGAAAATTCACGAGCACCAAGGAAAGGAGCTCCTGCGCGCCGAGGGCGTGCCGGTGCCCCTGTCGAAGGTGGCTTTCACCGCCCAAGAGGCCCAAGCGGCCGCGGCGGAGCTCATCGAAAAGACCGGCAGCGAGGTCGTTGTCGTCAAAGCCCAGATTCACGCCGGCGGCCGCGGCAAGGGACGCTTCAAGGAGCATCCCGACCTCGGCGGCGTCAAGGTGGTCAAAGGCGCCGACACGGCGGGTGAGATCGCCAAGCAGATGCTCGGCTCCACCCTGGTCACCATCCAAACCGGCGACGAAGGCAAGAAGGTCCAGCGCGTGCTCATCGAGCAAGGCATGGACATCGCCAAGGAGCTCTACTTGGGCGCCACCTTGGACCGCGCTTCGGGCCGCACCACCATCATGGCCTCGACCGAGGGCGGCACGGAGATCGAAGAGGTCGCCGAGCACTCCCCCGAGAAGATCCTCAAAGAGGCCATCGACCCCGCCATCGGGCTCGGTGACTTCCAAGCGCGCAAGCTCGCCTACGGCCTCGGCCTCGAGGGCAAGACGGCTCGCGCCTTCACCAAGTTCGTGGCCAAGGTCGCCCACGCCTACGACCAGCTCGACTGCAGCTTGCTCGAGATCAACCCCCTGGTGATCACCGGCGACGGCCAAGTTCTCGCCCTCGACGCCAAGGCGAACTTCGACGACAACGCGCTGTACCGTCACCCCGACGTCGAGGCTCTGCGCGACCCCGACGAAGAGGACGCGGCCGAGCTCGAGGCGAAGAAGTACGACCTGAGCTACGTGAACCTCGACGGCAACATCGGCTGCATGGTCAACGGCGCCGGCTTGGCGATGGCCACCATGGACATCATCAAGCACTTCGGGGCCGAGCCCGCGAACTTCCTCGACGTCGGCGGTGGTGCCACGGCCGAGCGCGTGACGCAGGCCTTCAAGATCATCACGAGCGACCCCAATCTCGAGGGCATCTTGGTGAACATCTTCGGCGGCATCATGAAGTGCGACACGATCGCCGAAGGTGTGCTGACCGCGGTCAAAGAGGTCGGACTCAAGGTTCCCTTGGTCGTCCGCCTCGAGGGCACCAACGTCCAACTCGGCAAGAAGATGATCGAGGAGAGCGACCTCGACGTCGTGACCGGAGACAGCCTCCGCGACGCCGCCCAAAAGATCGTGGAACTGGTGAAGGCCAAAAAATGAGCGTTCTCGTCGACAAGAACACCAAACTCCTGGTTCAGGGCATCACCGGCAAGACGGGGATGTTCCACGCGAGCAAGTCCCTCGAGTACGGCACCCAAGTCGTCGCCGGCGTCACGCCGGGCAAGGGCGGCCAAAAGGTCCTCGACGATCGCGTCCCGGTCTACGACACCGTGGCCGACGCGGTCGCCAAGACCGGCGCCAACGCCTCGGTGATCTTCGTCCCGCCGCCCTTCGCGGCCGACGCGATCATGGAAGCGGCCGACGCGGAGCTGCCGCTGATCGTGTGCATCACCGAGGGCATCCCGGTGAACGACATGATCCGCGCCAAGCGCTACCTCGAGGGTCGCAACTCGCGGCTCATCGGACCCAACTGCCCCGGCATCATCACGCCGGATCAGTGCCGCATCGGCATCATGCCCGGCTACATCCACAAGCCGGGCAAGATCGGCATCGTCTCGCGCTCGGGCACCCTCACCTACGAGGCCGTGCACCAGATCTCGAGCCTGGGCCTGGGCCAGACCACGGCCATCGGCATCGGCGGTGACCCGGTCAACGGCACCAACTTCATCGACTGCATCGAGCTGTTCAACGAAGACCCCGCGACCGAGGGCATCGTGATGATCGGCGAGATCGGTGGCAGCGCCGAAGAAGAAGCCGCCGCCTACATCAAGGCCAACGTCAAAAAGCCCGTCGCCGGTTTCATCGCCGGCGTCACCGCCCCTCCCGGCAAGCGGATGGGCCACGCCGGAGCCATCATCGCCGGCGGCAAGGGCACGGCGGGCGACAAGCTCGAAGCCATGCGCGACGCCGGCGTCGAGATCGCGGTGACGCCGAGCGACATCGGCGAGGCCATGGTCAAGGCGATGAAAAACTAGTCGGGCTAGACGCCGACCCTTACAAAGGCCCCCTGCCCTCGCGGCACGGGGCCTTTTTCGTGCCTGGCCTAGGTGCTGCGGACGCCATCGCGCTGCGTCGTCGCCGGTCCTGCGGCGACCTCTTCCAGACTCTGCCTCCTTCCGGGGCGCACGCCGGCCTGCGCGTAGACGAATTGCCGATGCCGATCATCGGACGGCTCCGTAACGTGAGCGACAGGAAATGGACGGGTCCGAGCGCACCACGAGAAGCCTTCCCTGCGTTTCGCTGCTCACGTGCGCCCTCGCCGTACTCGGCTCCTCCTGCTTAACCGAGGACCTCGCTTCGTCCACGAGCACGGAAGAAGATTCCGAGTCCGAGACGCAAGCGGAGGGCACATGGGAGGACGGTGAGGCATCAGGCGACGGGGACGGGGATGGGGACGGCGACGGTGACGGGGATGGGGACGGTGATGGCGATGGCGATGGCGACGGGGATGGCGATGGCGATGGCGACGGGGATGGCGATGGCGACGGCGACGGCGACGGCGATGGCGACGGTGATGGTGATGGCGACGGTGATGGTGATGGCGACGGTGATGGCGACGGCGACGGTGACGGTGA
>JAUIJR010000743.1 GCA_030431075.1 Polyangia bacterium
CTACTTCGCCTATGCCGTCACCTACGAGGGCTACCCGGGCAGCGAGATGCCCGACGATGGATCCACGGTGACGGCCGAGCGCAGCTTGGAGCAGATGGGCGAGGTCGTCGAATGGATCCGCCGACGCCGTCTCGTGGGGCGCGTGGATCTCTTTGGCGCGAGCTTTGGCTCGTCCTTGGCGACGGCCCTGGGCGGCAAGAAGAGCCCGATTCCGCGCTGGCACGTGGGCCGAATCGTCCTGCAGGCGATGGTCTACAAGGAAGTCACCCCCTTGTTTCAAGAGGTCTTCTTCTCGCCCGAGGTCCAAGCCCTGCTCGAATCCGCCCCGAACGGATACATCCTCACCGCACCCGAGATGTACGGCCTGATCTTGCTGGGCGCGGATCCCGACGCGGCCGACTACGGCTTCGCTACATTCCCCGACGTGTATGCTACCGGTCCTACATTGGCCGGATTCGACCTACCTCTGTTCGATGCGGCCTTCGGGCGCGCGCCCGTGTTGCAGTTTTGGGGTGATGCAGATCCCATCACGCCCTACTCCGATGCGGAACAGTTTCAAGCGGAGTACGGTGGAGATGCGAGTCTGGTGGTCCTCCCCGGAGCGGGACACGCGCCCTACATCGGCGACGCCGTCACGCGCGACATCTTCTGGTCCGAGAGTCTCGACTTCTTGGACTACGACCACTTCACCCTCTTCCTCGCCTGCGAGCCATGACCCCCGAACAAAGCAGCCCCCACACCGTCGCGCTCTCGCCCGAGCGAGGCTCGGAGCAAGCCCTCCGAGATCGTCGCACCCTCGAAGAGGCAGCCGATGCCAGCTGCATCTTGTTGGTCGGGGGGGCCGCGGCGCGCCACCCGCTGTCCTCGATGCTCGTGGGATGTCCGCAAAAGCTGGTCGGACCACAGCCGGGGGAGCGCGTGATGGAGGTGGTGGGCTCGGGCCGCGCGATCGGGGCGGCGTTGATCGACGTCGACGTCTCCGTCGAGAGCTACGACGTGGTGTGGCAGCTCGCCGAGCTCGAGTATCCATGTCGAAGCATCTTGGTCGGACGCGAGATCGACGAGTCCGTCGCGCGCGAGGGCTTCTTGGCGGGTGTGGTCGCGTGCCTGCCCAAGCCGGTGGAGCGCGGGCTGCTCAACGCCGCGATGCGCAATGCGATCGAAGGCACGCGGATCGCCCGGGCTTGCCTCGACAGCGACGCGCGTCTTCCTCGACGCGAGGGCATCGCGGATCGCGTCGCCAAGCTGACTCGACGGGAGCGACAGGTGCTCGACCTCGTTCTCGCCGGACGCCGGACGCGGGCCATGGCCGCGTCGCTCGGAGTCACCGAGCGGACGGTCAAGTACCACGTGGCGAACATCCTCCAAAAGCTGGAGGTCAAATCGAGAATCGCGCTGCTCGCCGAATTTCGCGGTGAGCTGACCCGCGTGATCTGAGGCCGCACGCTCGCGGGTGTTGCCTCAGCTTTGGTCTTCGAGCCAGGGGGCGAGGGCCTCCCGAAAACTCGCGGGCCATGCCTGCTTGGCGAGGCTCTGCGCGTCGACGTGCACGACGGTCCGCGTCCCGCGGGCATGCACGGCATCG
>JAUIJR010000237.1 GCA_030431075.1 Polyangia bacterium
GAGCTTCGGCCCGACTGGGGGGGATCCCCGCTACCTGCGCGCACGGCTGCGTGTCATGCAAGCAAGCGGGGATACGTGAATGCCCCGCAAAGACGTGACCGAGAACATCGAACGGACCGCATCTCACGCGGCCACGCGCGCGTCCGACGGGGCCCTCCCCCACGACCTGCGTGCGGGCCTCGTCGTCTTCTTGGTCGCCATCCCCTTGTGCCTCGGCATCGCCCTGGCCTCGAACGCACCGCTTTTGGCCGGGCTCGTCGCCGGGGTCGTCGGTGGCATCGTCGTCACCGCCTTCTCGCGCGCGCCCCTGGCCGTCAGTGGCCCGGCCGCCGGACTCACCGTCTTGGTGATCGCGGGCATCGAAGACCTCGGCGGCTACGCCCCCTTCTTGACTGCGGTCGTGCTCGCCGGCGCCTTTCAGGTCGTCTTCGGGTTCTTGCGCGGGGGCATCATCGCCTACTACTTCCCGACTTCGGTCATCAAGGGCCTGCTCGCGGCCATCGGCGCCATCTTGATCCTCAAACAGATCCCGCACGCCGTGGGCTGGGACAAGGACGCCGAAGGTGACTTCAACTTCCTGCAGGCCGACGGTCACAACAGCTTCGACTCGATCGCCGAGGCCTTCACCAACATGTCGGCCGGCGCGGCGATCATCTGCGCGGTCTCGCTGGCGCTGCTGCTGATCTGGCCGAAGATCGCGCCAAAGCTGCGGGTCGAGCAAGTCCCCGCCCCCCTCATCGCGGTCGTCGGCGGCACCTTGCTGCACGAGCTGTTCAAGAGCGCCGTACCCGGCTTGGCCGTCAGCCCCGATCACCTGGTCCAGATCCCGCGCCTCGAGAGCATCGCCAGCTACCGCGAGATTCTGCCCGCGCCGGACTGGTCCGTGCTGGCGCACTCCCAGGTGTGGATCACCGGCTTGGTGCTCGCCTTGGTCGCCAGCTTGGAGACCCTCTTGTGCGTCGAGGCCATCGACAAGCTCGACCCCTACCGCCGCAGCACGCCGGCCAGCCGCGAGCTCAAGGCCCAGGGCGTCGGCAACATGGTCTCGGGCTTTTTGGGCGGCATCCCGGTGACCGCGGTCATCGTGCGCGGCTCGGCCAACGTGCAGTCTGGGGGTCGCACGCGCATGGCGGCCTTCTTCCACGGGGTCTTGCTGCTGCTCGCCATCTTGGCCATCCCGGGCTTGCTCGGCCGCATCCCCTTGTCGGCCCTGGCCGCCGTGCTCTTGCTGGTCGGCTACCGCCTCGCCCCTCTCTCGCTTTTTGCTCGGATGTGGCGCCAAGGTGCGAACCAGTTCCTCCCCTTCATCGCCACCTTTGTCGCCATCTTGCTGACCGACCTGATGATCGGCTCGGCCATCGGCGTCGCCTTCGGCGTCTTCTTCGTGCTGCGCGAGCACGTCTCGGCCTCCTACTACCTGCACGAGATGGAGGTGCAGACGGGCGAGGGCGGGCCGCTGATCCACATCGAGCTCTCGGAGAACGTCTCCTTTTTGAACAAGGCGGCGATCAGCGAGGTGCTGGCCGGGATCTCCGACGGTACCACCGTCGAGATCGACGCCAGCTTGTCGCGCCACGTCGACCGCGACGCCCTCGAGATCATCAACGACTTCCGCGTCTCGGCGCCCCTTCGCGGCATCGAGGTCCAGCTGCACGGCCTGGCCTATGACGCCCGCGACGACAGCCTCTACCTCGAAGAGAAGGGCCGCGGGAAGATCGCCCCGCCCACGCGCGTCCCCGCGGGGTGAGTGCACGGCTCGCCCTCGGACTGCGCGCCCCCTGGCCCGAAGCCCTGCGTGAGCTGTGGGTCTTTGGCCTCAAGCAGGCCTGGGCCTGCATCTTCGCGGGCGCGCTGCTGGCTCTGATCGCGCTGTCTTCGCTGTGGCCCCCGACCCAGCTGGCGCGCTACGACTTCTTGTTCTTGGCCGCGCTGAGCTTGCAGGCCGTGCTTTTGGTGACTCGCCTCGAGCGTCCGGCCGAGGCCCGGGTGATCTTGGTCTTTCACCTGGTGGCCACCTTGCTCGAGCTGTTCAAGACGGCGCCGCAGATCGGCTCGTGGGCCTACCCCGGCGTCGAGCAAGCCCGCTTCGCCGTCGCCGGCGTGCCGCTTTTCGCCGGCTTCATGTACAGCGCCGTCGGTAGCTACCTCGCGCGCGTGTGGCGAGTCTTCGACTTTCGCTTCACCCACTTTCCACCGCTGTGGCAGCTCGCCGCGCTGGCCGCCTTGGCCTACCTCAATTTCTTCACGCATCACTTCGTCCTCGACCTGCGCTGGCCCCTGGTCGCGGCCATCGCTTGGCGCCTGTGGTCCTGCGACGTGCACTTTCGGGTGCGTCAGGTGCATCGGCGCATGCCCCTGCTGCTCGGCCTTGCCCTCGTGGCCACCTTCATCTGGTTCGCCGAGAACCTGGCCACGGCCGCCCGGGTCTGGGTCTATCCGGAGCAAAGCGCGGCGTGGCAGCTCGTCTCACCGCACAAGATCCTCGCGTGGTTCTTGCTCATGTTCCTGAGCTTCGTGCTCGTGGCGGCCTTGCACCGCGATGAGACACGCCGCGGACCCGCCCGGCCTACTGAAAAATCTTCTTGAGGCTGATCCGCTTGCCCGAAGACTTGCTGCTCGAACCTGAACGCGACTTCTTGCGGACCGAGGCGTAGTCGGGCGGCACCTCGCGCTTCTTTGCCGCCTCGGGGTAGCGTACCGCCATGGCGTCGGCGAGCTCGGAGCGACGCTTCTCGAGACCGGGGCAGGCCACCAAGGTGTCCTTGCCGGTCTCGCTCGTCGTCTTGCTCCCCACCTTGACCCCGTCGGGCGGCCGCGAGCGCACCAAGGAGCCCACGTAGTAGGCGTCGGGCGCCGCCTCCATGGCCTCGAGGGTCTGCGCGTAGGTCTCGCAAGGCTTGCCGGACTGATCGGCCTGCCAAAGATCCAAAGTGCGATTGAAGATCTGATCCACGGCCAACGACGAGTCCTCGTCTTCGGCCAAGGTCGCCAAGATGCGGTGCCGATCCTTGTAGCCCAGGGCCCCCTCGCGCCGGTTCACCACCTCGATCAGGTAGGGATAGACGCGCTCATCGAGGCGAGTCAGGGCCAGCTCGAGGCCACCCGGCCCGGCTTTGGGATCTCGGATCACCCGCAAGACGGTCTCGAAGATCTTCTGGTCTTCGATCGCGTCGGGCTCGAGCTCCAAGGCGCGGTCGAAGGCCTTGATCGCATCTTCGACGCGGCCTTCTTGGCGCGCGAAGAGCAAGCCGCGGCGCAGGTGCAGGGCACCGACCTCGGGGTGCTCGCGGATCAAGGCGTCGAGCTTGGCTTGGGCCCCCGCGTCGTCTTGGGCCTCGATGAGCTTGTCGACCTCCTCGAGCTCCGAGCCCGAGACCCCCGAGAAGACCGAGACCTCCATCGCCGGCGAGTCCACGCCGGTGGCCGCCGTGCCTGCGTCGGCCTCGCCCTCGCCACCGCTGAACATCACCGCCACCACGGCCACCAAGACCAGCGCGCCGATGGTCCCGGAGATCCCCATCACCGCCCGCGGGGAGAGCCCCACCTTGGCCCCCATGTCCTGCGTCGCCTTGCCGATCTGTTGCGCGCCGTCGGCCGCGCGCTGGGCGATGGGTGCGGCCAAGCTGGCCACGGTCGAGCGCCCGGCCTGGGACCCCGCAGGTGCGCCCGAAGCTGCAATCGTCGCCCCGTTCATGAACAACGAGACCTTCGGATCGATCTGCATGCCCTCGAGACGACGTCGCGCCTCGGCCGCCGTGATCCGGCGCTGCTCGGGCTCTTTGACCGTCATCTCCACGATCAGCTGCGCGAGGGGCTCGGGGGTTCCGGCCACCAAGGGAGGCAGGGGCGTCGAGACCTGCTGACGAATGATCGAGATCGGGTCGTCCCCCACGAAAGGCGGTCGCCCCGACAAGAACTCCCACAGCATGATGCCGGCGGCGTAGATGTCCGTGCGCTCGTCGCTGGGCATGCCCGTGGCCTGCTCGGGCGACATGTAGTGTGGAGTGCCAAAGACCATGCCCGTGCGCGTCAAGCTGGTGTCCGAGCCCTCGCCCGAGAGCACCTTGGCGAGGCCGAAGTCCACGAGCTTGAGCAGCTCGCGGCCCTCGTGGTCCCGCGTGACGAAGACGTTCTCGGGCTTGAGGTCACGATGAATGACGCCGCGCGCGTGGGCGTGCTCGAGACCCCGAAGCACCTGCACGCCGAGCTCCATGGCGCGCGCGGGCGGCATGGCCTCGGTGGTGTAGTCGCTGAGGTCGGCGCCCTCGAGCAACTCGAGCACCATGTACTTGACGGCCGATTTCTCGCCCGGCGGCGTCCAGGTCCCGTAGTCGGTGACCCGGATGCAGTTGGGATGCTCGAGGCGACTGGCCGACTGCGCCTCGCGATCGAAGCGCGGCGAGACGTTCGGGTCCTCCATGAAGTTCGCGTGCAACAACTTCACGGCCACGTCGCGCAGCAAGCCGAGGTGGTGGCAGCGATAGACCGCGCCCATACCTCCGATGCCGAGGACGGCATCGACCCGGTACTTGTCGGCGATCGTGGCGCCGACCCAGCGTTGCGCTTGCGCTTGGACCTCTGCGTGCACGGGCGGGGGGGCTCCGAGGCCCCATTCTACGGCGCCCTACCCAGGGGTGGCCAGCCGAAGCGCCTCGACAAAATGGCACGACAAAGCTACCAACCCCGCGATTAAGCCCGCCCGAGACTGCTGCTAAGCTGGGGTAATGCCGGGGCTGAGCGTCTTCGCGCTGGGGATCGTGCTGTCGGCGCCGCCCGAACAGATGACCGCGCCGATCCCGAGGTCGACGCCGGACATCCTCCCCGAAGACGCCGGCAAGCCGACGACCCTCTTTGTAAACTTCGAGGGCGCCGTGTTGCGCGGCAACTGTGGCAACGACGCACGCCGCGACTGCTCGACCCTCGGCTACCTCTTCGACGATTACGTCGGCCCCTTCAACGGCGGCCCGAACTTCGAAGCGGCGATCCTCGACGCGGTCCGAGCCGACCTCTCGCCTTTCGGCGTGGCCGTGACCGCGCGACGCCCCGGCGACGAGGTCGACTACACGATGGTGCTCTACGGCGACCTCGGCGATCAGTCCTTCGCCGGCGTCGCCCCCTACATCGACTGCGCGGATCAAAAGAAGAACGACACGAGCTTCTCGCGCGGCTTCGCGTCCCCGAACACGGGCTCGACGGTGATCCTCCAAGAAGCCGCCCACACCTGGGGCCTCGAGCACGTGAACTCGCGCGAGGACATCTTGAACCCGATCGCCGAGGGCTTCGCCCCGACCTTCCTCGACGACTGCGCGAAGATCGTCGCCAACACGAACTTCGACGAGACCCCCGGCGTCTGCAATCGCATCCACGAGCTCTTTTGCGACGCCGGCTTCCAAAACAGCCATCAAGAGCTGCTCTACCTCTTCGGCCCGCCCCAACCCGACCTGGTGGCCCCGCGCATCGAGCTGCTGAGCCCGCGCCCCGACGATGTGCTCGAGTTCCCGGCCGTCCCCGAGATCCGCGTCCGAGTCGAAGACGACCGCCACCCCCAGTTCTACGAGGTCGAGATCGAGCTCGAGGGCCAATCGATCTTCGCCGACGACCTGTGGGGAGACTTCGAGCTGGCCTTCGTGGTCCCCGAGCCCGGCGTCTATCCCCTGCGCATGCGCATCGCCGACGAGGCCGGCAACACCGACAGCGTGGACTTCGAGCTGCAGGTGGTCGAGCCCGGCGCCCTGGAGCCGGAGCTCAGCGGCACGGGCTGCACCACCGGCGGTCGCCCCGCCCGCAGCGCCTGGCTGTGGCTGCTCTTGCCGCTGATGGGCCTGGCCCGACGTCGGCGTCCCGCCTGACCTGCCGGCTGACTGGCGGGCTGACTGACCCCCGGCTGGCCAGCGCCCGACATCGGCGGTACACCATCCCCGATGTCGACGCCCATGCGCGCCCTCGTCTGTGCCTGCCTCGCGGCCCTCACCCTCGGCTGCCCCTCGCAAGTCGAGCCCGGAGATCCGGCCAAAGGTGAGTACGGCCCCAAGACGGACGCGGACGATCCGCGCGTGGTCAAAGTCGGCGATGACCTCTACGCGAAGGACGGAAAATCGAATCCGGAGCCAGAGGCCCCGGCGACGAGCCCGGGCACGGGCGTCCCCGACGAGAGCAACGGGGTGTGCCGCCTCTACGCGCCGCAGCTCCCCGACCCCGAGTGCTGCCCCTTCGAGTCGGGCTTCGACGAGGCGGCGGCCCGCGAGATCTGCGGGCTCGACAGCTACCTCGGCGAGTCGATGCGCGCGAGCTGTGGCTTCTTTTTCATGCGCGGCACGGACACCGACGCCCTCAGCTTCCGCATCCAACCCCTGATGATGGAAGACGCGAAGCAAGCCGCCGACGCCGAGGCGATGCGCCTGCGCGCCCAGCTCAAGCGCGAGTTCAAAGTCGAGCCCGTTCCCGGGGTCGCCGGCGCCTACATGATCCGCCACGACGTGCTGCGCTGGGCCTTCATCCCCGGCTGGAAAAAGGTCCGCCAGTTCGCCTGGATGGACAAAAGCTGCGCCCCCGAAAAGGTCCCCCAGCTCATCAAGGTCCTCGCCGAGGCCGAGCAACCCGCCAAGACCGCCGAGCGCCCCCTGCTGCCCACGGCGCGCCCGGCGGGTGAGGACGGGGCGAAGGCCCCGGCCGTGCCGGCGGCCAGCGGCGCGAACTAGGCGGCGCGAGGGCGAAGGCGGGGCACGGACATCGTGCCCCAGTCTACCCCCGTGGCTTGGCCGACTGGGAGGGCGGCATGCGGCGGTCGTCGATCCGCTTGCTGCCCTCGCCGGCTTGGGTCAACTGCTCGGCGCGCTCGGCCGCCCGCGCTTTGGCCTCTTCGCGGCGCTCCTCGGCGACCTTTCGGTCCCACCAGGTCCGCACGCGAACCGGCTTGAAGCCGTCGTCGTCGAGCAAGGCGAGCTCATGACGCGCGCGCTGCTCGTTGGGCAGCTGGGCGTTCACCTCTTTGGCACACACGATCCGCTCCTGCTCTTTTTGACGGGAGTTGAGCTTCCAGGGGTCGTAGCCCCAGTCGCTGGGGTCGTCCTTGGCGGGGTGGGCCTTGCCGGGCTTGATCTCGTGCGGACGAGGGATCTTGGTCCAGCGCTTCACGAACTGCACGGCCTCGGGCAGCTCTCCGTCGTGGGTCAGCGCCCAGTAGCGACACATCCACCCGCCGTAGGACTTTTGGTAGCCCTTCTTGCCGTCGATGCGGCGGTTGACCTTCCCCATGCGGTCGTAAAAGAAGTAGGGGAAGCGGTCGACCTCCCAGATGTCGTGCCCCATGTCCCAGGTCTTGCCCTCCTTGTCCTCGACGAGAACGCGGATGAAGACGTTGGTGCGGTTGGGGTTGGGCGCGAACATCGACCAGCTTTGGGTGTTGTTCGTGGCCGTGAAGTAGCGGTGCCCGTACAAGCTCCTGAGGATCGAGCTGTGAAAGCGCTTGCCCAAGCCGCCGGAGGGCGTGTTCCACACCAGTAGCACCGCGCTGTGGTAGGCGATGAACAAGCTGGCGATGAACAAGCCCACCGCCCCGTAGGCCCAGCGTCGCCGGGGCACATCGGGCTCGAGCTGCGGCGGGGCCTCGAGGAGGCTGCGGCTCAGCGCGTCGGGATCCACGCGCGGAATATGCCACGACTCAAAGTCGGTGGCCACGCAGCAAGTGCGCGGGGGGCGAAGGGGTCGCCGGCGCGCAGGCCGACCTGGGGCCCTACCCCTCAGGCCGCCTGCTGCAGCAGCTTCGTCACCCAGTGCCGGCGCCCGCTCGTGGGTGGCCGGCGAAAGCCTTTGACCATGTCGTCGAGGCCCTCGAGGGTCAGCGGGTACATGGGAAAGACGCGGCCGATCTGCTCGATGGTGGGGGCATCCCACAAGCGCGGGGGCTCGGGGTTGATCCAGGCGGCGCGGGGGAAGTGGTCGGCGATGCGGGCCAGGCAGGTGATGCCGGCGGGGCCCGCCGCGTAGTTCCAAAAGGTGCCGCTGGTCATCATCAGCTCGCCTGGGTGCATCCAGGCGTCGCCCACCATCACCACGAACCAGTTGCGATCCATGCGGCGCATCAGGTCCGCGATGGGTACCGACTTGGTGAACTGCGCGTCCTCGTAGACCTTCGAGTACACGCAGTTGTGAAAGTAGTAGGACTCCAGCTCTTTGAAGCCGCCCATGCGGTGCGCAGCCGAGAACAAGCGGCTCACCAGGCGGCTGTGCGGGTCCATCGAGCCGCCCACGTCGAGCAGCAACAACATGCGCACCGCGTTTTTTCGGGGCGGTCGCATCACGATGTCCAGGTCACCGGCCGCGCGCGCCGTCGCGTCGATGGTCTCGTCGAGGTCCAGCTCCAGCTCGTGGTTCTCACGGCCCAGGCGACGCAAGCGGCGTAGGGCGCTCGCGATCTGGCGGGTGTCGAGCACCAGGTCTTTGCG